>JAIEMN010000039.1 GCA_019752115.1 Gemmatimonadaceae bacterium | reverse complement strand
GTGGGGCAGAAGGCCCTGGGCACCGTGACCAGTACCGTGAACACCGTGGTCGACGGGGTGATCCCCTTCCGCAGCTGGGTGCGCAAGCTCAGCGGCGCCGAGCGCCATTCCAAGGCGGTCACGGCTGCCATCGCCGCCGGCACCATGCGCCGGCCCTACCTCAAGGGCTGGGCGCGCGCCCAGGGCTGCATCGAGGGCCCGTTCCCCACCGCCGCCACGACGACACCGCCATGAACTCCCAGCACGACGACGACATCCTGGCCACCCTGCGCGAGATTCGCGATGACCAGCGGGCCCTGCTGGCCCAAGTCCAGGCCCAGCGTGCACTGGCCGAACAGCAGATGGCGCAGTCGAAACAGCGCATCGACGAGTCGGTGGGCCTGCAGCGCGAGGCTCTTGGCCGGCAACGGACCATCACCGTGGTGGCACTGCCCGCGCTGCTGGCGTGCATCGCCGCCATCGCCTGGCTGCTGCTGCGCTACTTCTGAAGCATCTGCGCCGCCAGGGCCTGCATGGCTGCCAGCGAACGGTCGCGCGGGCGCAGCTCAGGGGCCTGGGCAAACTGCGTGAAATTGCGCCCCATGGACTGGCGGTAGACCGGGTCGTAGTGGCTGAGCAGCAGCTCGCGCACCACGTCGGCCGTGCGGCCGGCGCGCACCGCGGCCTTCCATTCTTCGATCAGCTTCTTGCCGCGCAGCTCGGTCAGCGCGTCCAGGCGTTCGCAGAAGGCCTCGTGGTTCTGGACAAAGTGGTCGTAATCCTCGAGCAGCAGGGCCACGCGCTCCTCGTCGGGCAGCACCAGGTTCAGGCAGGGGGCGGCGCGCATGGCCGTGATCAGCGCCTCGGGCACGGCCACATTGCCCACCTTCTTGCTTTCGCTCTCCACATAGACCGGGCGCGCCGGGTCCAGGCGGCGCAGCGCGTCCCAGACAGCGGTGTCGAAGGCCTTCTGGGTGGGCTGGGGCTGCCCGGGGATGGCGCCCAGCACCGAGCTGCGGTGGTTCGCCAGTGCCTCCAGGTCCAGCACCTGCGCGCCGGCGGCGGCCAGGGCCTGCAGCAGCCGCGTCTTGCCCGAGCCCGTGGTGCCGCAGATCACGCGGAAGTCCAGTCCCTGCACCCGGCGCGGGATGTCCTCGAGCAGGGCATTGCGAAAGGCCTTGTAGCCGCCTTCGATGATCGTCACGCGAAAGCCGATCTCGCTGAGGATCAGGCTCAGCGAGCCGCTGCGCTTGCCGCCGCGCCAGCAATAGGTCAGCGGCTTCCAGTCCTTCGGCTTGGCGATCACCTCGCGCTCGATGTGCGCCGAGATGTTGCGCGCGGCCAGCGCCGCACCGCGCTTCTTGGCCTCGAAGGCGTTGACCTGCTTGTAGGTGGTGCCGATGGTGTGGCGCTCGGCGTTGTTCAGCGTGGGCCAGTTCACGGCGCCCGGCAGGTGGTCTTCGGCGTACTCGTTCTCGCTGCGGGCGTCGATGATGGTGTCGAAGGCATCGAGCTCGCGCAGGGCCGCCTCGGCCGCGATGGGGAAGAGGGGCATCAGAGTTGCTTTTTCAGTTCAGGCCAGACGTTGTCCAGCATCAGGGGCTGGGCCTCGGCCGTGGGGTGGATGCGGTCCGGCTGGAACAGGCGCGTCGGCTCCGCGCCGTCGGCCACGCCCTTGAGGAAGAAGGGCACCAGGCCCACCTTCTCGGCGCGCGCCACCTGGGCGTAGAGGCCCTCGAAACGCTTGGCGTAGTCGGCCCCGTAGTTGGGTGGCATTTGCATGCCCAGCAGCAGCACGCGGGCGCCGGCCTTCTTGGCCTGCTGCGTCATCCACTCCAGGTTGGCGCGTGTGGCGTCGAGCGAGAGGCCACGCAGCGCATCATTGCCGCCGAGCTCCAGGATCACGTGCGTGGGCTTGTGCTGGGCCAACAGCGCGGCCAGGCGCGAACGCCCGCCGAAGGTGGTCTCACCGCTGATGCTGGCATTGACCACGCGCGTGCCCGGCTTCTCTTTCGCCAGGCGCTGCTCCAGCAGCGTCACCCAGCCCGTACCGCGCGCCAGGCCGTACTCGGCACTCAGCGAATCGCCGAGCACCAGCACGGTACGCTGGGGCGTGGTTTGTGCATGGGATAACCCCAGCAAAGCGCCCAGCAACATGGCCGCGATACAGTAGCGGCGACTCCGAAAGAAAAAACCCATGTCCGAACCCGTCATATCCGTGGAACACGTGGTCAAGTCCGTGAGCGACTCGACCGGCACGCTCGACATTTTGCGCGATATCGATTTCCAGGTGCCCCGTGGGCAGACCCTGGCCATCGTGGGCGCCTCGGGTTCGGGCAAGAGCACGCTCTTGTCCATCATGGCCGGGCTGGACACGCCCACGCGCGGCACCGTCAAGATCGACGGCCAGGACCTGTTCGCCCTGGACGAGGACGCACGCGCCGCGCTGCGCGCCCAGAAGCTGGGCTTCGTGTTCCAGAGCTTCCAACTGCTGGCCCATCTGACCGCGCTGGAGAACGTGATGCTGCCGCTGGAACTGGCGGGCAGGAAAGACGCGCGCAAGGCCGCCACCGAGATGCTGGGCCGCGTGGGCCTGGGCGAGCGCCTGGGGCACTACCCCAAGGTGCTCTCCGGCGGCGAACAGCAGCGCGTGGCCCTGGCCCGCGCCTTCGTCGTCCACCCCTCGGTGCTGCTGGCCGACGAGCCCACGGGCAGCCTGGACTACGCGACGGGCGAGACGGTGATGGAGCTGATGTTCGCGCTCAACCGCGAGCAAGGCACGACGCTGGTGCTCGTGACGCATGACCAGGGGATTGCGTCACGGTGCGAGCGGCGGATCACGATTGAGGCGGGTAGGGCGAGCGGGTGAACTCACTGGTGATCCCTAAAACAGCCTAACCCGCTGGGCTGTATTCGATCGAACTGCTGCAAAGTCTAATCGGCAACGTTATCGGTGTTGCGCCAATAGATGGCTCGAAACCCAACGCCTCGAAAAAACAGGGTATCGATGAGCAACGTCCCGTCTTCAACGTGCCCGAATGAATGCAACTGACGGCTCGAAACTGCCGGGGTCTTTTAGCGCCCCCGGCATTGGGTTGGCGGATTGTGGCTGAATCTTGGCAAACTGAAGCAGAGGTGCAATGTACTCCGACTTCACTGCGTAGTTCACGTTCTGGGGTAGTGTCCCAGTTGCCTTGAGAACGTTTATCTGATTAAGCGAGGCCGTGACGATACCGATGATCTGTCCTTCATCAGTAATTAGCGGGCCGCCCGAGTTTCCAGGCTGGATAGGAACGTCTATTTGGAAGAATCGAATATCCCCTTGAATACCGCTAAGCGCGTTGATTCTCCCGTACGTCGCTTTTTGTTCCTGCCCTTGAATGCCAACGACAGGGAATCCGAGGGTGAAAACCTCCATCCCCTTTTTTACGTTGGTGGTAGACACAATAGCAAGTGGGGTAGTTTTGGCATCGACCTTTAGCAAGGCGACGTCGTTACTTGAGTCACTGCTCACAACGGTTGCTGGTAATTTCCTACCATCATTCATAGTGATTTCAATTTCTGTCGCGCCAGCAACAACGTGATGGTTAGTTATCAGGTAGCCATCCCTGCTAACGAAGAAGCCAGTCCCGCTAGAAGATGGAGTCTTTGGGGATGCGGTGTTTCCTGCCCCACCTAAGGTGGCGT
>JAIEMN010000038.1 GCA_019752115.1 Gemmatimonadaceae bacterium | reverse complement strand
GACGCAGCCCCCGGCCGCGCCGGCCGCGGCGCCCGCCCCGGCGGACACCACCAAGCACGATTCGACGGCGATGGACTCCACGATGCACATGATGGATTCCACCATGGCCATGGACAGCACCATGGGCCACATGATGGCCGCCGCGCCGGCGCCGGCGCCGGTCGCCGCGCCCACGGAGTGGCCGGTGGACCCGGCCACTGGCCAGACGCTGATCAACGGCGAGCCGGTCGTGGGCAAGGTGTTCATCATGCAGAAGACCGACGGCACCAAGAAGATCGAGAACGTCGCCATGGCCCTCCAGGGTGAACCCCCCGCCGCCGCGCCGGCGACGGTCGGCTCGACCAAGGCCCCGGCGCTCGGAGAGACCCGTCGCATCCGCACCGTGATGGTGCAGGCCACCCTCTGGGGCATGGACACCAAGAAGTCGGCCGTGCGCCACCGCTACTACGGCCCGAGCACCACGGGCGCCTCGCTCGGCCAGCAGTAAACAGCCTCCGGGGCGAACGCGATTCGCCCATGCCGGAACCGACAGGCCCGCACGGCACCCGCCGTGCGGGCTTCGTCGTCTGTGGCGGGCCGGTACGGCGGGGAGGGCTCGTGCACCTCGCGCCCGTCATGCATGGTGGGCGCCGCGCGTGGGGGCGTGGCAGGCGACTGCGGAACACCCGGCGCCTCGCCATCGGCCACGATGACCAGCGCCCCGCCCACCGCGCGCTGGGCCGCGGCCCACGCCGACCAGGCACGATGATCCGCACCGGCGCTCGACCCTCCACGTGATGCCCGCAGCAGGTGCACCACCGGCGCCAGCGACGATGCGTGAGACGATCGGTGCGGCGAGGTGTGCGGGAAAGGCCGCGAACGCCACGCCGCGATGAGGGTGGGTACCAGATCGGCGCGAATGCTGGTGCGGCGCACGCGGACGCCAGCGCGGATAGTGCGCGTGCCGTGCAGGCGCAGCGTCGCGTTCGGGATGTGCCCCGCCAACGCCGCCAGCAGCACGCGCACCCGCGCCGGATCGCGGTGCTGCACCACGACGCAATCACCAGCGCCCACCGAGAAGTAGACCCGATCGAGCACGCGCACCGTGGCCGCACAGTGCGGTGGGAGCCCCACCTGCGAGGCCGCCGTGGCCCCACGGAGCGCGAGGAGTGGGCGACCGGGCGCCTCGGTCAGGCGCGGGCGCGAGGCGGTGTGTTCACGAGAGATCGACATGGGCGCACAGTGCACCCGGTCGTGCGCCCCTGTGTCACCATTTCGACGCGCGTTGGATCAATTCGACGCGCGCGCCCGATGGAACGCGCTGATCGCCTCGGCGATCGGGGCCGGATCGAAGCGCACGGGATCGGTGGCCGGCAGCCCCGATTCGCGTTCGGCGTCGGCGATCGCGGCGCGCGCGGCCGCCTCGTCGAGGTCGAAGGTGTTGAGCGCGAGCGCAATCACCGGCGACGGACGCAGCCCCCGCATCGCCTGCTCGTAGAGTGCGACGACCTCGGCGAGCGGAGGGATCGGCACCCAGGGATAGCGATGAATCGTGCGGCGCGAGGGTTGGGCACAGAGCACCATCGCATGCGGCAGACTGCCGTGCATGAGGCCAAGCGTGACACCCGAGTACGCCGGGTGGAGGAGCGAGCCCTGCCCTTCCACGAGGACGATGTCGGCGCCGTCCGCGGCTTCCATGGTGAGCGCCTCGGCGGCACCGGCGATGAAGTCGGCGATGACCGCGTCCACGGCGATCCCGCGGCCTTCGATAAGAATGCCCGTCTGCCCCGTGGCCGCGAAGTGCGTGCGATGGCCGCGCGCAGAGACGGCGTGCTGCACCTGCAGCTGCGTCGTCATCTTGCCGATGTTGCAGTCGGTGCCGACGGTGAGCACGACGGTGGTGTCGAGCGCGCGCACGCGGCCGGTGGCGATATCGAGCGTGGCCGGTGCGCGGCGCAGATCGCGAATCGTGGCGCCGCTCAGGCGGGCGGCGGCCGCGAAGTCGGCGTCGTCGCCGAGCATCGTATGCAGACCACTCCACACATCGAGCCGCGCGACGAGGGCATCGAGCACAATGCGGCGCCACGCGTCGGGGAATTGCCCGCCGGCCGGTGCGATGCCGATGAGCAGCGCGGTGGGCGCCAAGGCCAGCCCGTCGGCGAGGCTGGCCACCACGGGGATCGCGCCGCCGAAGCCGAGCACCTCGTGCGCCGTGCGGCCGGCCGCCGTGCTGTCGATGACGGCGACCACGTCGTGGGGCGCGTAGCGGATGCAGGCGTTGGCCGTCTTGGACGACTGCGGGCCGAAGTGGCCCTCGGCGAGAATGAGAAAGCGACGCGTCATGGGGAGTGAATGCGAAAACGCGAACGGCGGCTCCCGAAGGAGCCGCCGTTCGTGTCGGGGGTGACCGGCGTCAGGAGCGCGGGTTGATGCCGCGCAGCTGTTCGATTTCGGCGATGAGGTCCACCTCGGAGGTCTTGTGCTCCGGCGTCGAGGCCGGGAGTGCCGCCGGGGCTTCCGGAGCGGGTGCGGTTTCCGGAGCGCCCGCCGCGAGCTGCTTCGCCGCGGCCGGAGCACCGGCGGAGAGCATGCCCATGCGCTGCTTGAGCTGCAGCAGCTGGATGTCCGCCGAGGCACCGCCGGCACTGCGCTCGAGCTGCTTGAACTGACCGGCCAGCTGATCGCCGCTGAACTCCTCGTCGATCTCCTGCGCCGCCTGCAGCTGCCGCTCGTTGGCCGTGATCTTCTCTTCCATGCGGGCAAAGGCTTCGAACGCCGAGTTCTCCGACATGCCCGACATCGTCTGCGAGATGCGCGCTTGGGCTTCGGCGCGACGCTGACGTGCCAGCAGCAGGTTCTTCTTGCGCTTGGCCTCTTCGATCTTGTCGTTGAGGTCGCGCAGCGACTGCTTGAGCTTTTCGGTCTCGAGCTTGTGCGCTTCCCACGTGGTGGCGAGCGCCTGCCCGTGTTCGAGGTGCTCCTGCCCGCGCAGCAGGGCCTGCTTGGCGAGATCGTCGCGCCCTTCCTGGACGGCGAGCATGGCGCGCTTTTCCCAGTCGTCGGCGAGCTTGAACTCGGCGTCGGCCTGGTCCTTGAGGCGCTTTTCGTCGGCAATCGCGGCGGCCACCTGCTGCTTGGCCTTCGCGAGCTGGTTGCGCATGTCGACGATGATCTGGTTCAGCATCTTCTCGGGGTTTTCCGCCGAGGAGATGAGGTCATTCAGGTTCGACTTGATGAGCGTCGACAGGCGATCAAAGATGCCCATGGATCAACGAGCCTCGCGGAAGGCGGCGAGCTCACGGAGGTGGCCCGTGAGCGAGAGAGTCATGCTTTCGAACGCCGCGAGGAATTCTTCGAAATCCAGGTGCGCGAGTTCGAGGGCTTCGGTCAGTACCACCGCGTCGCCATCGATGCCGTAGGCGCCGTGGAGGAGGTCGGTGGCGTTCAGTTCAAGGAGCCGGCGATTGAGGGAGGCGGCTTCCGCGGCATCGGTGGGCAGCGGCATGACCTTCACGCGCAGCACCACGACGGGCGGATTGTGGGTGACCACGACATCGAAGTCGAGGGAACCGCCGGGCTTGATGACCCAGAGGCCGGGCTCGAGTTCTTCATGGGTCGCCCCATCGGCTCCCAGGCGATCCAGGAAGTCCTGGATGTCTTCACGCGTGACCATAGCTGATTCCCTGTGGGTTCGGATGCCGGACCGTACGGCGGATCGGGGTGAATCGTTTCGACACGCCGCGGGACCTTGGAAAAGTACCCGACGCCTGCCCGGGCGACAGGCCACGATTGACCCCGCTCCCATGGCCGGGTAGAGTGGCCCCATGACTTCGCTCTCCCGACGCGAAACGTTGCTCGACCGGCTTCGGATCGAGTCCGCCCTTGGGTTCTTCAACATTCTCTGGGCGCTCTCCGCCTGTGCCCACACCCTCGAGGACCATCCGTTCGTCGGGTGGCTGACCTATCTGCTGGCGATCCAGCTGATCGTCCGGCCGGAACGGCTGGCCGCCTTTGTGCTGTTCGCGGCCGGGCACCTGGCCATCGTGGTGGCCCAGTTTCCTACGGCGGCGAATCACACCGTGATTGCCGCGTTAGTGGACCTTGCGCTGCTGGTCGCCGTGGCGCCGGAGCTGTTGGCGGTGCGCGACGGAGACTGGCGAACGCGTGTCTGGGACCGTGTCCGCCTCCCGATCGCCGTCACACTCGTCGTGGTGTACGGGTTCGCGGCGTTCCACAAGCTCAATACGGATTTTCTGACGCCGGCCGTCAGTTGCGCCACGGAATTGCTCGCGCGCATTGGCGACCTGAACGGCGTGCCGTTCACACCGCCGCCGACTATTGCCTCCCTCAACATCTACGCGACGCTGGCGATTGAAGTCTTGATCCCCACGCTGCTGGTGATTCGCCGGACCCGCCATTGGGGTGCGCTCCTTGGGGTGGCCTTCCACACCATTCTGGGGTGGGCGCGCTTCTTCGACTTCTCGACCGCGGCATTCGCCCTGTACCTGCTGTTCTTCGAACGCGATGATCTGCTGGCGCGCCTGCGGCGGCTGCCGGCCTGGCTGGGCAGCTCGCTGCTGATCGGCTTCGGTGGGCTCGCCTTCTGGTCGATCGTGCTGTATGGCCTGCGCGGAAATCCGGTGGTCGTGGCGTTCGGCTCCGACCGTGCGCTGACCGCCGACCTGTTGATGCACCTGTCGTGGACGCTTGGGGTGTTCCCCACGCTGGTGGCGGTCTTCTGGCAACCGGTCGTGCCTCACCACGGCTCGACGGGGTCGCTCTGGAGCCGCCTCGGACCGCTCGGCGTCGTCCTTCCACTGTTGGCGTTTCTGAACGGCGCCACGTCGTATCTGGGGCTCAAGACCGTCGCGAACTTCTCGATGTTCAGCAACCTGCGTACGGAGGGCGGCCAGACGAACCACCTGCTGGTGCCCGCCAGCGCGCTGTTCGTTGCCGATTATCAGCGCGAGTTGGTAACGGTGGACTCACTGTCGGCGGTGCGGAGCACGTCCTTTCCGTGGTGGACGCGATATACCGGCACGGGCATGCCCACGTGGGCGCGTGAAATGCCCGGAGCCCGGGTGCCATTCATTGAGCTCAAGCGCACGGTGCAGCTGTGGAAGCATGTCGGCCAGGAGGCGATCAGCGTCCGCTACGTCCGCGAGGGACAAACGATCCAGCTGGCGGATGCGAGCCGTGATTCGACGCTGATGGCGCCGCTGTCCTTCGTGGAGCGCCAGTTGTTCGCGTGGCGGGCGGTGAACGCAGATGGCACGGCGTCGCGATGCCGGTGGTGAGTGGGGCGCGTCCGGCGCCCCCTGCCACACCGCTTGATTCGGAGCAAAGCGAAGCGCCCCGGTATGCCAGAGCATACCGGGGCGCTTCCCATCGCGATGCCGTGATCAGACCTGCTGCTGACGGCGGCGGCGGGCGACGAAGCTAAGGCCGAGCAGGCCGGCACCCATCAGGGCGTAGGTCGACGGCTCCGGCACGACGCTGCTCACGCCGCCCGAGGCCGACGAACACGGCGCGGAGTTGTACGACGGGCCAGATTCATCGTCGTAGTACTGACCCTTTGACGAGGTCGACGTCGCCTGCGTAAGGCACTGGATCGAGCCGGTCATCGTCGCGGAGGTCGCGTAGGACGGCATGTTGTAGTTGTCGACCGTGAAGCGGAAGAAACCGGTGGTGCCGCCAGTGAAGATCGTCTGCGTCGGATCGAAGCTCCACGCGATGTCGCCCTGATCTGGGCCCGATACCTCCTTCACCGCCCCATCGATGTCGGCTCGGAACGAATTGTAGGGATCCGTGCCCACGTTGGTCGGCTGCGTGAAGTCGATCGAGAGACGCATACGGAGATCGCTCGGAACCGATGTGGTGCTGCCGTCCCGCTCGAACGAGAACGTGCCCAGGTTGAACGTGAACAGCCCCAGCGAGTTGGCAGTCCCACTCACGCTGTTGCCGTCGAACTTGATCTTCGCGTTGCCGCTGTTCCACGAGTACGACGCCGGGTCGGCGTACGAGCTGCAGCTGCTGCTCGTGTAAAAGCAGGCCGAGACGTTGAACGCGAAGTTCTGCGCGCCAGCGGTGCCGGCGGCGATCAGGGAAGCAGCCGCCAGCGCGGCCAGTCGGGAGGAAACACGCATTGCAGGGAGGGGTGGGGGGGACTGTGGTAGATCACACCATACCGCCTTGCGTGTTAGCAATTTCATTGCCACGTCTTCATGGAACACAGTCTATTTGTAAGTGCTGTTAAATCATCACTTTACATTAGATTGTATCACATTATCGGCATTGCCAAGTTGCGGGAACTGAACATGATGTTGCGTTCATGCATCGAATCACCGGCAAATTCCTGAATAGAGAACGGCGCCGATGCCCTCGCTCAGGATCAGCAGGCTTCCATCAGCCATCCAGCTGATCCCCTCACTGGTCGTCTCCCGGATCGGGAGCGCACAGCGGGCGATCCGGCGCCACGGACGGCCGGTGACGGGGTCGGTGGCAAAGACGTAGACCGCGCCGTAGGTGAGCACCGCGAGACGGCGCTGACCAGTGCTATCGGCCGGTCCGAGGCTCGCATCGGTCGGCCAGTCACGTCCGAGCCCACCGTCCTTCAGCGGGACGATCGGCAGGGAGTCTTCGACGGGAAGGGGCGTGGTATCCTGCCACCCAGCCAACGGCAATCGATGCAGATGCACGGGGCGCGCCGCTCCATCCGTCGCTTTCGCAGGACGCTTGGTGATGAACCAGACGCTCGTGTCTGGTGCGACATACATGGCTTCCACATCGTGCGCGCCGTCGGCAAACCGGACCTCGGTGAACGCACTCACCGGCGTGGTCGTGAGGCCGTTGGGCGCCGCTGGCTCGCGCACCCGATAGAGCTGCACGCTGGTCCGCCGAGCGCTGTTGTCTCCCACGTCACCAATGAAGAGACAGGAACCGCCCGGACACGGGCCGACGCCAAGTGCTTCCCAATCGCGATTGACCGCGCCCGCGATCCGCACCGCACCCTGCACGTGGCCGTCGGCCGAGAGGGCGAACAGCGCGGGTTCGTTGCCACTGTCGTTCAGCGCCCAGAACAGCCCGGGCACCGACGGCGACGCAACGATCCCAGAGCCTTCGTCCAGCCCCGCATTGTCGAGCGTGCCGATGGCGCGCGTCTCCGAAAGCGCCGGCTCGCCCTGCCGCACCCACGTGCGAGACGCGCGCCCGCGATCGCACGACGCCAATGGCAGGACAGCGAGCACCAGCGCGACCCAGACAGAGTGACGCGGAAGGAGACGGAGCACGATCAACGGGAAAAGGCGAGCGCCCGGTGCGGAGGCACCGGGCGCTGCAATGTATGTAGACGAGAGGCGACGCGTCGCGCGCTGATGAGGCGCGCCTACGCCCGCCGCCGCCGTCGCGCCGCCACACCCAGCCCCGCGAGTCCCGCTGCCATGAGGGCATACGTCGACGGCTCCGGTACCGCCGACTGCGGCACCTCCAGCGTGCCCACCGTGGACGGGGCGCCGCAGGCGGCGCCGCGATCCGACGAGGCCTTCCACTTTTCATCGTCCTGAGAAGGCGAGCAGTCGATCGCGCCGGTCAGCGTCAGGCCGCTCGTGCCCTGATAGAAGTCGCCGCTGCGATTCTCAGAATAGTTGTAGCCGGTGTAGCTGTAGCTCTGCGGCGAGCTCGGCGTGCTCTTGTCATCGACAAAGAGGCGAAACGCCTGCGAACCCGCACCCGTGGCGTAGGACAGCGCCGTGGAGTTCGGGTTGAAATTCACATCGAGCGTGCCGGTCGTGCTGTTCTGGAGAATCGACCCGGACAGCGCCGCCGTGAACGACACCGGATCACCGCTGACCTGCGGCGCCGTGAAGTCGATCCACAAATTGAACGACACCGGCGTGGTCACGCCGAATCGGATCACCGACGGATCCTCCACCCAGCTGCTCGCGAAGGTGAAGCGCCCCAGATCGCTGATGGCCACATAGCCATTGCTGTTCGTCGGGCCCACCGTGAGCGCATTCCGACCGGTGAAGTACAACGTCGTGTTGGAGCTGGTGCTGGTGCTCGTGGTCAGCGCCGACGCGCCCGTCACCGAGCAGCTCGAGCCGAAGCAACCGCGCGTGCTGTAGGTGAAGGAGGTCTGCGCAGACGCCGTGGAAGCCACCAGGAACAGCGCGGCGCCGACGGTTCGACGAAGGATGGACATGGGAGACACTCGACCAAAGGATGAGGCCAACTGGATCACACAGTTGAGTTCGCAAGAGCCTTGCCATCCCTGGAATACTCCGATAGAAACCATAAATCATTGATTTACAACGATTAACAAATAAACGGCCTCTACCATACTGAATAGTAGAGGCCGCTTTTTGCCTTCACTGTCCGACAGCTGATGCGTCCGTGCTACAGCCGAGTTCGCTGTGGCGTCCTATCCGCGCTTCAGCTCGTACAGGCGCTCCCGCGCCAATCGCCGCCCGGTTGGCGTGGCGGCAAGCCCGCCGCCGGCGGTCTCCCGGTACCGGACATCCATCGACGCGCCGATCTCGCCCATCGTGTCGATCACCTCGTCAGCCGGAATCGCGAACTCGATCCCCGCCAGCGCCATCTCCACCGCCGCCAGCGCGATCGCCGCGCCAGTCGCGTTGCGGAAGACGCACGGCAACTCGACCAACCCACCAAGCGGGTCGCACACCAGACCGAGCGTTCCCTGCTGGGCCAAGGCCGTCGCGTGCCCGACCTGGCGCGGCGTCCCGCCCAGCATCTCCACCGCCGCACCGGCGGCCATACCGGCCGCCGCGCCGGTCTCCGCCTGGCAGCCTCCTTCGGCGCCCGACAGCGAGGCGCGCTCGGCGACCACGGCACCGATCAGCCCCGCCGTCGCCAGCGCATCCACCACCTGCTCTTCGCCGATCCCCCTGGCCGCGGCGAGCCCCGTCAGCACCGCCGGCAGCACGCCGGCGCCCCCCGCCGTGGGGGCCGCCACGATCACGCCCATCGCAGCATTCACCTCCTGCACGGCGAGCGCGCGCGCCAACACATCGCGAAACGGCGTGCCGGAAAGCGGGCCGGCCGGGCCGGTGCGGAGCTTCGCCGCATCACCACCCACCAGCCCCGAGGAGGAGCGCAGATCGCCCGTGAGGCCACGATCGACGGCGCCCTGCATCACGTGCAACGCGCGCCGCAACGCATCGCGAATCTCTTCGAGGGGGCGTCCCTGATCTTTTGCCTCCGCCTCGAGGGCGACGGCGGAGAGCGAGAGACCGCGGGACTCGGCCTCGCGAATGGCATCGGCCAATGAGCGAAACATCAGGCACTCACCTTGTCGAGACGGAAGGCCCACGTGACCCACGGCAACGCGCGGATCGCATCGCGCACGCTCTCGCCGGGCTCGTGATCAACTTCAATGACCATGAACGCATCGCCGCCACGTTCCTTTCGCGTGAGTTTCAGCGTCGCGATGTTGAGATCGGCGTCGGCCAACAGACCGGCAATGCGCGCGACGGAGCCTTTCACGTCCTGCGCGATGAGCACGATCGTGTGGAGATTGCCGGTCACTTCCACCGGATAGCCATCGATCTCCTGCACCACCACGCGGCCGGCCCCAAGGGACGCCCCCACCATCTGTGACTTGCGGTCCCCGCGCTCGAGCGTGATGCGCACCGTATTGGGGTGCGACTCTTCGTCGATCGTGGTCTTTTCGAAGCGGTACTGCAGCCCCTCGCGCTCCATGATGTCCAGCGCGGTGCGCAGACGTTCGTCGTCGGGGCGAAAGCCCATAAGGCCGCCAACGATCGCCTTGTCGGTGCCGTGTCCCTCGCCCGTGCGCGCAAAGGAGCCGTGCAGCTCAATGAGGGCGCGGTCGGGCGTTCCACCGACCAAGCAACGGGCCAGGAGGCCAAGGCGGCACGCGCCGGCGGTGTGGCTCGAACTCGGCCCGACCATGACCGGGCCAATGATGTCGAGGAGAGAGACCATGCGTGGAATCTAACTGTCGTGTCGTGCTCCCCGACCAGCCCCACACCGGCGTCAGGCGAGCATTGGCAGCAGATAGCGCCCCGTATGACTCTCCTTCACGCGAGCGACCTCTTCCGGCGTCCCCTGCGCGACGATGGTGCCGCCGCGCACGCCCCCTTCGGGACCGAGATCCACGATCCAGTCGGCCGTCTTGATCACATCGAGATTGTGCTCAATGACGAGCACAGTGTTGCCGCGATCGACGAGCTTGTGCAGTACGTCGAGCAGCACACGCACATCTTCGAAGTGCAGCCCGGTGGTGGGCTCATCGAGGATGTAGAGGGTGCGACCCGTGTCGCGCTTGGCCAGCTCGGTGGCGAGCTTCACGCGCTGCGCCTCGCCCCCGCTGAGCGTGGTGGCGCTCTGCCCGAGATGGATGTAGCCGAGCCCAACGTCGCGCAGCGTCTCCAGCTTCTGCACAATGCGCGGCTGGTTCTCGAACACACCGCAGGCATCTTCCACAGTGAGGTCGAGCACTTCGGCAATGCTGAGGCCGCGGAATCGCACCTCGAGCGTTTCGCGATTGAAGCGCTTCCCCTTGCAGACGTCGCACGGCACGAACACGTCGGGGAGGAAGTGCATCTCGATCTTCACCAGCCCATCGCCCTGACACGCCTCACACCGGCCACCCTTCACGTTGAAGGAGAAACGGCCCGGCCCATAGCCTCGGATCTTGGACTCCGGCAGTTCGGCGAACAGTTCGCGCACCGGCGTGAACACGCCGGTATACGTCGCCGGGTTGGAGCGCGGGGTGCGCCCGATGGGACTCTGGTCGATGTCGATGATCTTGTCGAGATGGTCGAGGCCGGTGATGCGCGCATGCGCCCCCGGCAGCACCCGCGCCCGATAGAAGTGCCGCGACAGCGCCTTCTGCAGAATATCGGTGACCAGCGTGCTCTTGCCCGAGCCCGACACGCCCGTGACGGCCACGAACAGCCCCAGCGGGAACTCCGCCGTGACGTCCTTGAGGTTGTGTTCGCGGGCGCCTGCCACCGTGATCATGCGCGACGCATCCTTGGGGCGGCGGCGCACGGGGACATCGATCCGGCGCTTGCCCTTGAGATACTGTCCGGTGATGGACGCCGCGGTGTTCATCACCTGCTTCACCGTGCCGGCGGCGATGACCTCACCGCCGTGCTTGCCGGCGCCCGGTCCAAGGTCGATGAGGTGATCGGCCTCACGAATCGTTTCTTCATCGTGCTCGACCACGATCACCGTATTGCCGAGATCGCGCAGCTGCTTGAGCGTGGAGAGCAGCCGCCCGTTGTCACGCTGGTGCAGCCCGATGCTCGGTTCATCGAGGATGTAGAGCACGCCAACGAGTCGTGAACCGATCTGGGTGGCCAGCCGAATACGCTGCGCTTCGCCACCCGACAGCGATTCGGCGCTGCGATTGAGCGTGAGATAGTCGAGCCCGACATCCACCAGGAAGCGCAGCCGCTCGCGCACTTCCTTGAGAATCGGTCCGGCGATGCCGGGATCGAGCCCCGGGTGACCGGCGCTGCGCACCGGTACCTCCTCGAAGAAGGCGAGCGCATCGACGACGCTCTGCTCGACCACTTCGCCAACGTTGCGCCCGTGAATCGTGACCGCGAGCGATTCGGCGCGCAGACGGCGCCCCTGACAGGTGGGACAGGGGGCCGCGACCATGTACTGCTCGAGCTCGAGCCGGACTCCATCACTGCTCGACTCGTCGTAGCGGCGCTGCACATGGGTCACGATCCCTTCCCACGTGCTCTCCGCCTTCGCGCTCGTCTTGGCCGCGGTCTTGGCGCCCTTCACGGCCTTCTTCACTCCCGTCCGCGCGCGGGGCGCCGCGTCCCCGACGCCGTAGAGCAACTGCTGGCGCACCTTGGCCGGCAGCTTGCCCCACGCGGTGTTCAAGTCAAAGCCCAGCTGCTTGGCGAGCCCCGGCAGAATCACCTTGCGGAGATAGCCGTCGGGCTCACCCCACGGGAGGACGACGCCTTCGAGGATCGAGATGCTCGGATCACCGAGCACCAGCTCTTCGCTCACGCTGCGGGTGGTACCGAGGCCACTGCACGTCTCGCAGGCGCCGAAGGGCGAATTGAAGGAGAAGTGGCGCGGCTCGAGCTCGGGCATGGAGATGCCGCAATTCGGGCAGCCGTACCGCTCCGAAAACATCTCGGTGGTGGGCGACGCCCCATCGTGCCGGACGATCTCGGCGAGCCCCTCGGCCAGACGCAGCGCCGTCTCGACGGAATCGGTGATGCGCCCCCGATCGTCGGCTCGGACCACGAGGCGGTCCACGATGACCGAGATGGAGTGATTCAGCCGACGATTGAGCTTGGGCGGGTTTGCGAGTTCAATGAGCTCGCCATCGACCACGGCGCGAACAAAGCCCTGCTTGCGGGCCCCTTCGAACAGCTCGCGGAACTCGCCCTTCCGCTCCTGCACGAGCGGGGAGCGGATCTCGATGCGCGTCCCCTCGGGCCAGGCCAGCACCTGCTCGGCGATCTGCGCCGGGCTCTGACGCTGCACGGCGCGCCCGCAGTTCGGGCAATGCGGTGTACCGGCGCGCGCGTAGAGCAGACGCAGATAATCGTAGATCTCGGTCACCGTACCGACGGTGGACCGCGGGTTGTGTCCGGCCGACTTCTGCTCGATGGAAATCGCCGGCGAGAGGCCGTCGATGGCGTCGACGTCGGGCTTTTCCATGAGGCCGAGGAACTGCCGCGCGTAGGCCGACAGCGATTCCACGTAGCGGCGCTGCCCTTCGGCGTAGATCGTGTCGAAGGCCAGCGAGGACTTGCCGGAGCCGGAGAGCCCGGTGATGACCGTCAGCTTGTCACGGGGAATGGTGACACTGACGTTGCGCAGATTGTGCTCGCGGGCGCCCCGGACGACGAGGGCATCGGACGGCGTAATGGGATCGGCCATAACCACGGAAACTGAAGGAAACCCGAAAGGGAGACAACCCCTTCGGGTCAGCCGCGCCAGACGAGCAGTGTGACAGTTTGGGCGCACCGCCGTTGCGCCGGGGGTGCCATGGGTCGTCTGGATGGCATGATTGACATCGCCTCGCTTACGAAGCGATACGGCACGTTCACGGCCGTACGCTCCCTCGATCTGGTGGTGCCCGCCGGCGAACTGTTCGGCTTTCTGGGCCCCAACGGCGCCGGCAAGACCACGACCATGCGGATGATTGCCGGCATCCTGCAGCCGACAGCCGGATCGATCCGCATCGCGGGGCATGACCTGCTGGTCGACCCGCAACGCGCCAAGAAGGCGCTCGGTTTCATTCCCGACCGGCCGTTCATCTACGAAAAGCTGACCGGCATCGAGTTTCTGCGCTTCAGCGCCGGGCTCTATGGCGAGGCGGGACCAGAGGTCGAGCGACGCGCGCACGAATTGCTGGCGCTCTTTGATCTCGATCCGTGGCGCGACGAACTGGTGGAGAGCTACAGCCACGGCATGCGGCAGAAACTGATCATTGCCAGCGCGTTCGTGCACCGCCCGGCCGTGATCGTGGTGGACGAGCCGATGGTGGGGCTCGACCCCAAGTCCGCCAAGATTCTCAAGGACCTGTTCCGCGAGTACACGCGGCGTGGACATACCGTCATGATGTCCACGCACACGCTGGAGATCGCCGAAGGAATGTGCGACCGCATCGGCATCATGCAGCGCGGCGAACTGGTCGCCTGCGGCACCATGGATGAGATCCGTGCCACCACCGGCACTGACGAGGATCTGGAGCAGATTTTCCTCCGCCTGACGGGCGATCAGGTGGCGCGTGAACTCGTCGAGGTCCTCGATGCCTGAGGCAACGGCCGAGGCCTCGGCCTGGCATCTGCTCCGTCCGAAGTGGCAAATGGCGCGGCACCGCGCCCGCAAGACGCAGGCGGGTGACGGCCGTCGCGCCGTCGTCCTCGGCGTGGTGGGCGTCGCGTTCTGGGGCGGCGTCTTCGCGCTCGCGCTCAAGCTGCTGCGCTACTTCCGCAGCGCCGAAGACATCGGCGCGCTGCTGGCGGCGAAGCTGCTGGCGATGATCCTGCTGTCGTTCGGCTCGATTCTGCTGTTGTCGAATACGATTGCCGCCCTCTCCAACTTCTTTCTCGCGCGCGATCTCGATCAGTTGGCGGCATCCCCCGTTCGCCCGGCGGCGCTCTATCGCGCGCGGCTCCTGGAGACGCTGCTGCATTCGAGCTGGATGGTGGCCCTCCTGCTCGTGCCCCTCGTGGCCGCGTACGGTGTGGCCTATCGCGGCGGATGGGGGTTCCTCCCCTTCGCGATCGGTGTGTTTCTCCCGTTCCTGTTGATTCCGGCCGCCACCGGCGCGTCGGTCACACTGCTGCTGGTGAACGTGTTTCCGGCGCGTCGCACGCGGGACCTGTTGAGCGTGATCAGTGCGTTGGCCATTGCCGGGCTGGTTCTGCTCTTTCGCGCCGCGCGCCCCGAGCAGCTCGCCCGCCCGGAGGGCTTTGCGAACTTCATGCAGTTCGTGGCGGCGCTGGATACGCCGTCGTCGCCCTGGCTTCCCAGCGAGTGGGTCAGCCAGGCCACGATGCACTATCTCTCGGGCAAGGCGGCCTGGCAGCCGCTGCTCGCGTTGTGGGGGGCCGCGTTGGCGCTCACGGCGATCGGCCAGCTGCTCTATGTGCGCGGGTGGCGGCGCGCGTACAGCATGGCCCAGGAAGGCGCCAATCAGCGCAGCCATGCGCGGGCCGGCCGCCCCTGGCTCGACCGGCGCCTCGCCTTTCTGGGGCCGCTGCGCCGTGAACTCGTGCTCAAGGAGCTGCGCGTCTTCGTGCGCGACAGCACGCAGTGGTCCCAGCTCGTGCTGCTCATGGTCCTGCTGGTGGTGTACGTCGCCAACGTGCGCTACCTGCCGCTCAATGGCGACGGCATGACCACACTGCTGCGCAACCTGATTCCCTTCCTGAACCTCGCGCTCGCCGGCTTCGTGCTGGCGTCGATCGCCGCGCGCTTCGTGTTTCCCAGTGTCAGCCTCGAAGGGCGCGCCCTCTGGCTGCTCAAGTCGAGTCCACTGCCGGTGCGCGAGCTGCTGTGGGCCAAGTTCTGGGTCGGGGCCGTGCCGCTGTTGCTGCTGGCTCTCATTCTGGTGGGATGCACCAATCTCATGCTCGGCGTGCAGCCCTTCGTGCACGTGGTCTCGCTCGCCGCGATCGTGGGGCTTGTCCCGCCGCTGGCGGCCATCGCGCTGGGGTTCGGCACGTTCTACCCGCGCTTTGACAGCGAGAACGCCGCCCAGATTCCCACGTCATTCGGCGGACTGCTGTTCATGATGTCGGCGGTCACGCTGATCGGCGCGGTCGCGTTCCTCACCGGGCGGCCGGCCGCCCGGTTCGTGGTGGCCGAGCACTTCGGCTGGGAGCACACCGCGAGTTCCCTCGTGCTCCCGTTTGCGGTGGCGCTGACGCTGTGTATCGCCGGCACCGTGGTGCCCCTGCGCCTGGCGCGCCAGAAGCTGGAAGGGCTGGAGCGCGCCTGACCGGGCGCCCGCGCTGGCGGTGGCGCGGGGTGACGTGACAGCGTGGCGGGGGCTCGACTAGCTTCCGCCGCGATCATGTCGCCGCGAACGCCCTCTCCGCCACCCACGCTCGACCCGACGCGCGCCTCGGCCTTTCGCCGCAAGCTGCACGCGTGGTTCCGCCGCCACTCGCGCGATCTGCCGTGGCGCAAGACGCGCGATCCGTACCGCATCCTGATCTCGGAGCTGATGCTCCAGCAGACGCAGGTCTCGCGCGTGCTCGATTTCTACCGGCGCTTTCTCGATCGCTTCCCGGACCTGGAGACGCTCGCGCAGTCCCGCCCCAAGCGCGTGATGGAGGCGTGGGCCGGGCTCGGGTACTACGCACGGGCGCGCAACCTGCACGCCCTCGCGCGGCATGTCACCGACACACGCGACGGGGTCATTCCGAGTGAGCCGGAGGAGCTGCGCGCGCTACCCGGGGTCGGTGCCTACACCGCGGGCGCGGTGGCGAGCTTCGCCTACGAAAAGCGCGCGGCGCTGGTGGATACCAACGTCGCGCGCGTGCTGCACCGCGTCTTCGTGCCGGAGATCGCGCCCAAGAGCGGCAAGGGGCTCAAGGTCTTGTGGCAACTGGCGGAGCAGCTGCTCCCCCGCACCGGGAAACTGACCTGGACGCACAATCAGGCGCTGATGGAACTGGGCGCGCTCGTCTGCTCCGCGCGCGCGCCCAAGTGCCGTCAGTGTCCGGTGAAGACCGTGTGTGCGAGCTACCCCCTCGACGGCGACTAGCCCACCGGTTCACCACACTCCGCACAGAACCGCGCGTCCACGGTGACGAGTCGTGCGCCACACGCGGTGCAAAAGGCGCGCACCCCATCGGGCGAAGGCGGCAGCGGCGTGAGCAGCGGCCTGAGCCGGGGCGCGGACCGCGATGACACGGGCGCGGGAAGCGGCACCAGCGGCCACGCCGCCAGCACCACGCCGAGCACGGTGAGCGCGACACCCATCCAGAGCGCATTCACCAGCGGCACAAAACTGACGCGCACCGCCGCACTGGTCCGATCGATGGGCCCCAGAAACGCCAGCGTGACTGTCTCGTGCGGCAAGTGGCGTGAGCCCACGCGCGTGACCGGCTCGAAGATCTCATTGTCCTGCGCATCGAAGTACTGCCGCTGCTGACTGTTGAGCAAACCGATGCGCCGCCCGTTGCGCGTGGCGTTGAGCGCCACCGCGACCACGGTGTAGGCCGGCTCCTGATACGACGACAGCCCCTGGCTGGTAAAGCGCCACGCCGCACCGAATGGGTCACGCACCTCGGCCACCTGCCCGATGTCGAGCCCCGTGGTGAGTTCGCGCCGCCATGGCGTGGCGATGAGCGCCACCGCGGTCACCGCCACGCCGACCAACGTCAGCAGGCCGCCAACGCCGGCGCGCGAGGCGGCTCGCGTCGCCGTCCCCTGCCGAGACGCCAGCCAGCCCGTGAGCGCCAGCAGCACCAGCCCAGCGCCGGTGAGCACGAGAACGAACAGCGACGGCGACGCCGCCACGGCACGGATGCTCGCGGCAATGCCACTGCGCGCCCGCACGACCGCAAACACCGCCAGCAGAAACGTGAACGCCACCAATGCGGCCAACCACACCGCGGCGCGTACACGATCGGCACCACTCACCAGCAGAAACAACAGCGCCGACAACGCCACCCACGGGAGCACCGGCGCACTCGCGTACGGCTCCCAGGTGAAGAAGTAGCCGAACCAGCCGAGTTGCTGCTGCGCCCACCAACACCCGATCGTGATGGCGATCGTGAGCGCACTCCACGCGACCAGCACCCAGCGCTGCACCAGGCCGCGCCACACCTCGTGTTCCGCCTCCGCGTCAGCGTCCACCGGCGGCGAGGCGGAACGAAACCAGTGCGCCACGGTGAATCCGAACGGCACGCTCGTGAGGGCGAGGCCGAGCAGCATGAGCGGGGGCTGCCACAGCATGGCCTGATGCAGCAGCTGCGGATCGAGCCCGCGACCTTCCTGCGGCGCCGACGCCAACCGCGCGAAGGGCGACACACCGAAACAGAGGGCCGCGAGGCCGGCCACACTCACCGCCGCCACCGTCGCGGTGCCGATCGGAAGCAGCGGGCGTCCGCGATGCAGCGCCACCGCCGCGGCGCCGCACACGCCAACGAGCGCAGTGAAGAGCAGCAGCATCCCCGCCTGCCCGGCCCAGAGCGCGGTGATAGCGGGTTGGGTATCGAGCATCAGACTCGTGAACTGCGCCACGTAGCGCAGCGTGAAGTCGTGCTGCACCAGTGCCTGCCCCAGCGCCAGCACCGCCAGCACCGAGGCACCGGCGCCGGCCACATAGCCCACCAACCCTGCCGGTCCCGCCCGCCGCGGCCCCACCACGAGCAGCGCGGCCGAGGCCACCATCATCAACAGCGCAAACCAGAGCGCTGCAGCGCCCACCGCCATCATGCGGTATCGGTGTCGCGGGCCCAACTCAGCGCGGCGCGCACGGCACGGCGCCATCCGCCGTAGCTTGCCGTCGCCGCCGCGGCACCCGACGCCGTTGGCGCAAAACGCGCGAAGTGGCGACTCGCCTGAAATTCCGCGCCGTTCGCCCAGACGCCGACGGCCAATCCAGCGAGCCCCGCCGCCCCCAGCGCCGTTGTCTCGACGAGATCGGGACGTTCCACGGGCACGCCAAGCACGTCGCTCTGGAACTGCATGAGCCAGTCGTTGGCCGACGCACCACCATCGACGCGCAACCGCTCGAACGCCACCCCGCCATGCGAGCGCATGTCACCGAGCACATCGCGGGTGGCGTAGGCCATCGCTTCGAGGGCGGCGCGGGCCAGATGCGCCCGCGTCGTGCCCCGCGTCAGCCCCACGATGGTGCCACGGGCGTTCGGTTCCCAGTCGGGCGCGCCCAGACCCACCAGTGCGGGCACGAAGTACACCCCGTCGTTCGACGCGACCGAGCGCGCGAGCGCTTCGGTTTCGGCGCTCGCGTGAATGAGCCCCAAGCCATCGCGGAGCCATTGCACAGCCGCCCCGGCAATGAAGATCGATGCCTCGAGCGCGAAGACGGGCGCCCCCTGCTCATCGCAGGCGATCGTGGTGAGCAATCCGCCGCCGGGCGCGGGCCGCTGCGCGCCCGTGTTCAGCAGCAGAAACGCCCCGGTGCCATAGGTGTTCTTCCCCGCCCCGGGCGCCCATCCCCCCTGTCCGAACAGCGCCGCCTGCTGATCACCGGCGATCCCGGTGATGGGGATCGTCGAACCCAGCGTTGCCGCCGTGGAGCGCCCGCATTCGCCACTCGACGCCACGATCCGCGGCAGCACTTCCATGGGGATCCCGAACAGCGCGCACAGCTCCGGTGACCACGCGCGGGTATCGAGATCGTACAGCATCGTCCGCGAGGCATTCGTGTGATCGGTGACGTGCGCCTGCCCGCCGGTGAGATGCCAGATGAGCCAGCTGTCGATCGTGCCCGCACACAGTTCGCCGCGTTCCGCACGCGCGCGATGATCGCCCTGCGCCAGCAACCACTCGAGCTTCGTGCCGCTGAAGTACGGATCGGTCACCAACCCCGTGCGCGCGGCGATCATCGCGGCGTGGGGCGCGAGCTCGGCGCAGCGCGCGGCGGTCCGGCGATCCTGCCATACGATGGCGTGATGCACCGCACGGCCGGTCGCGCGTTCCCAGAGCACGATCGTTTCGCGCTGATTCGTGATGCCGATGGCCGACGGCACGTCGCCGGTCGCTGCCTTGGCGTGCGCCATGGCCTCGCGCGCGGCGTCGAGCGAGCGTTCGAGAATCTCGTGCGCGTTGTGCTCCACCCACCCCGGCTGCGGGTAATGCTGCGTGATCTCGCGATAGGCCCGGCCAATGACGGCGCCGTCGCGCGCGATGACGAGGCACGTGGTGCCGGTGGTACCCTGATCGATGGCGAGGACGCAGGTCATGACGGGGTCCGCATGTCGGTGAAGGGAGGCGTGACGAAGCCGCGATCGGTGAGATAGCCGGTCACGAGCGCGCGGGGGGTGACGTCGAAGGCGGGATTCCAGACCCCCGCACCAGCGGGGAGTTCGCCGAGCTCGGCGCTCGCGCGATGCTCGATGACGATGGCGCTGCCGGTGGGCGTGGCCGGATCGATCGTGCTCCAGGGCGCCGCCACATAGAAGGGGACGTGATGCGCGTGCGCCGCGAGGGCGACGCCGTATGTCCCCACCTTGTTGGCGACATCGCCATTCGCGGCGATACGGTCGGCACCGACGATGACCAGATCCACTGCGCCGGAGGCGAGCAGCGAGGCCGCCGCGCCATCCGGCAGGACCTGCACGGGAATGCCGGCCCGGCTCAGCTCCCACGCCGTGAGGCGTGCCCCCTGCCGCAACGGGCGCGTTTCGTCGGCGTAGACATGCACCGATCGGCCGGCAGCCTTGGCGGCGTACACGGGCGCGAGGGCGGTACCGGTGCCCGCCGTAGCGAGCGCGCCGGCATTGCAGTGCGTCAGCACCTGCGCGCCGTCGGGGACGATGGCCAGCCCGTGGGCACCGATCGCGGCACACATGGCCGCATCCTCGGCGCGGATCGCCTCGGCTTCCAGGGCCAGCGCGGTAAGCAACGCGGTGTCGGGGTGCGCCGCCGCGTGCGCCACCAGCCGACGCACCGCCCAGGCGAGATTCACCGCCGTCGGGCGGGCCGCGATCAGCCGCTCGGCGTAGCCCTCCAGCAGTGCCCGCGCCCGGGCGCCATCGCCGTCACTGTCGCGGGTGAGCGCCACCGTGAGGCCGATGGCGGCGCCCACCCCAATGGCCGGCGCGCCGCGAATGGCGAGGGTGACGATGGCGTCGATGGTCTCCTCGAGCGCCACCAAATCGCGCACCACCTCCTCCGAGGGGAGGCGGCGCTGGTCAAGGATGCGCAGGGCGCGCTGGTCGGGGGACCACCCGACGGCAGGAACCGGAAGCACGGCTGGAAGGTAGCGCCGGGACCATGCCGGCGTGGGTAGATTTCCGCCTCCCCATTCCCGCCGACGCCGAGCCATGTCCTACCAGTTCCTGCTCTTTGATGTCGCCGATCGTCTTGCCACGATCACGGTGAACCGCCCCGACAAGCTGAACGCGCTCAACGATGCGACGATCGCCGAACTCGGGCGCGCCATCGACGAGGCCATCGCCCGTACCGATGTCGCCGGCATTCTGCTGACGGGCGCCGGCCGGGCGTTTGTGGCCGGGGCGGACATTTCGGAGCTCGAGTCGCAGTCGCCGCTCGAGGCGCAGCGTCGTGCGCGGGCTGGCCAGGTGATCTTCCGGCGTTTCGAAACGAGCCCCAAGCCCACCGTCGCCGCGCTGAATGGCTTCACGCTGGGTGGCGGCTGTGAACTGGCGATGGCGTGTCACTTGCGCATCGCCAGTGAGAAGGCCAAGCTCGGCCAGCCGGAGGTGAAGCTGGGGATCGTGCCGGGCTACGGCGGGACGCAGCGCCTGCCGCGCCTCGTGGGGCGCGGGGCGGCACTCAAGCTGCTGCTCACCGGCGAGATGATCGATGCGGCCGAAGCGTATCGGCTGGGGCTGGTGGATCAGGTGACGGCGCCGGAGGCGTTGCTCGACACGGCGCGGGCGCTGTTGCAGACCATGATTGCCAACGCACCGCTGGCGCTCGCCGGATGCATCGAAGCACTCGACCGCGGGCTCGATACCGACCTCGACGCGGGGTGCACGATCGAGTCCGATTTCTTCGGCTTGCTGTCGTCCACGGCGGACATGAAGGAAGGGATGCGCGCGTTCCTGGAGAAGCGCGCCCCGACGTTCACCGGCCGCTGAGGCAAGCGACGCCGCCGGCCCGCCCCACGTGCTCGTTCGCCTCATCGCCCGGGAGTATCGCAACTTCGCGGCGCTCGACCTCGCCATTCCGGCGAGCGGGCTCGTGATCATCGGCGAGAACGGCCACGGCAAGACCAATCTGCTCGAGGCGGTGGCGTATCTCGCGCTGCTGCGGTCGTTCCGCGGCGCGCGCGACGCGGACGTCATCCGCTTTGGGGCGCCGGCCTTTCACGTGCGCGCGTCACTCGCCGCGCCGTCGGCCTACGACGCGGTGAGCATCGGCTACGAACGCAGTACGCGTCGCAAGCGCACCACGCTCGACGGTGTCGAGCAGCCACGGCTCACGAACGCCCTTGGCGCCTTGCCCAGCGTGACATTCTCGCCGGCCGACGTGGCGCTTGTTTCGGGCAGTCCCGGCGAGCGCCGCCGGTATCTCGATGTGTTGCTCGCCCTGTCGCAGCCGGCGTACCTGCAGGCGCTCCAGCAGTATCGCGCGGCGCTGCTCCGTCGCAACGCGGCGCTCCGCGTGGCGCAGCGCGATGGCGGGCGCGGCGACCACGCCGCGCGGGTGAGCGTCTGGGAACCGGCGCTGGCGGAGAACGGCGGCTTTCTCGTCGCCGCCCGTCATGCGTTTGTGCGGAATCATCGCGAGCGCTACGTGCAACTGTGCACGGCCATCGGCGAGCGGGAGGCGGCGCTGCTTCGCTATCAGAGCGTGGGCGGTGAGAATGGCGACGCGCTGGCGGCGAGTGCCACGGCCCAGGGCGACGCGCTGGCCCGGGCATATGCCCAGCAGCGGAGCACCGAACTCCGTCGCGGCACCACGCTCGTGGGGCCGCATCGCGACGAACTGCTGCTGCATCTGGGCGGGCGCGAACTCCGGACCTTCGGCTCCGCGGGACAGCAGCGCAGCGCCGCGATCGCCCTGCGCCTGCTCGAACTGGCCACGCTGCGCGACGCGCTCGGCTACGCCCCATTGCTGCTGCTCGATGACCCGTTCGCCGAGCTGGATCTCGGCCGCGCGTCGCGCGTGCTGCATCTGCTGGAGGACGCGGGTGCCCATCAGGTCCTGCTGGCGGTGCCGCGCCAGGAAGACATCCCCGGGGCGTTCACGCGGCTGGCCCGCTGCACCATGCGCGACGGTGTCGTGTCGGAGGCCGCATGACGCGCATGGGGGACGGCCCCAAGCGGGCGCCCACGAAGCTGAGCGATGTGGTGGCCAGCGTGCTGCAGCATGCCGGGCTCACCGATCGCGTCGCGCAGGCCAGCGTGATTCCGGAGTGGCCAGCGCTGGTGGGCGTGCAGATCGCGTCGGTCACGGAACCGGTGTTGTTGCAGCAGGATGGCACGCTCTGCGTCGCGGTGACGACGCACGCCTGGATGCAGGAACTCACGCTGTTGGAGCCCCAACTGCTGGCCGCGCTGAACCGCGATCCGGCCCGGCCGCCGATCGCCCGGCTCCGCTGGATGCTGCGCCGCTGAGCCGGGGCCGCCGGCCGCCGTGTAAGTTGTTGTTTTTCAATACCTTACACATTGACCCGCGGGTTGCTTCCCAAGGCCGGGTTCAGTACATTTCGGGGTTGTGTTTCCGGGCCAGTTTTTGGCCGTCCAACCTTCGGGAAAAGTCCCACCCATGGCGAACAGCAGCGAAGAGCAGAACGAGTACGGCGCGCAAAGCATCACCGTCCTCAAGGGGCTGGAAGCAGTCCGCAAGCGCCCCGGCATGTATATCGGGTCGACGTCGGCGCGCGGCCTGCATCATCTCGTGTATGAAGTGGTCGACAACTCGATCGACGAAGCCCTCGCGGGGTACGCGAATCGGGTCGTGGTCACCATTCATGCCGACGATTCGATCAGCGTCGAAGACAACGGTCGCGGCATTCCCGTGGACATGCACCCGATCGAAAAGATGCCGGGTGTCGAGTTGGCCATGACGGTGCTGCACGCCGGCGGCAAGTTCGACAAGGACACGTACAAGGTGTCCGGCGGTCTGCACGGCGTCGGCGTGTCGGTGGTGAACGCGCTCTCCGATGTGCTCAAGGTGTGGATCAAGCGTGACGGCAAGGAGCACTACATGGACTTTGCCCGGGGCACGACCACCACGAAGCTCAAGGTCATGCGCTCGGTGCCGAAGTCGGAGACCGGCACGAAGGTCTGGTTCAAGCCCGACGGCACGATCTTCCAGGAGACGACCCGCTACGAGTGGACGACGCTCGCCAGCCGCCTGCGCGAACTCGCGTTCCTGAACAAGGGCATCCAGATCACGCTCCGCGACGAGCGGCCGGATGAGTTCAAGGACGGCCAGCCGCGCGAGGAGGTCTTCTTTGCCCGTGGCGGCCTCAAGGAGTTCGTCACCTTCCTGAACGGCAACAAGAAGCCGCTGCACGCCGACGTGGTCTACATCGACACCACGCGCGAAGACATCGGCATCGAAATGGCGCTGCAGTACAACGACAGCTACGCCGACACCGTCTTCTCGTTCGTCAACAACATCAACACGCACGAAGGCGGCACGCACCTCACCGGCTTCAAGAGCGCGCTGACGTCGGTGATCAACAAGTACATCCAGGAAAAGTCGAATCTCAACAAGAAGGACAAGGAGACGCGACTCTCGGGTGACGACGTGCGCGAAGGGCTCACCGCCGTGCTGTCGGTGAAGGTCCTCGAGCCGCAGTTCGAAGGGCAGACCAAGACCAAGCTCGGCAATTCGGAAGTCGAAGGGGCGGTGCGCAGCGTGATGAACGAGCTGCTCACGCAGTACCTCGACGAGCACCCCAAGTCGGCCAACGCGATCATCGACAAGGCCATGTCGGCGGCGCGCGCCCGTGAAGCGGCCCGCAAGGCCCGCGACCTGACGCGCAAGAAGAACGCGCTCGATGTGGCGGCCCTCCCCGGCAAGCTCGCCGACTGCTCGCTCTCCGACCCGCAGCTCTGCGAGATCTACCTCGTCGAGGGTGACTCGGCCGGCGGTTCGGCCAAGCAGGGGCGCAAGCGCGATTTCCAGGCGATCCTGCCACTCCGCGGCAAGATCATCAACGTGGAGAAGGCGCGCTTCGACAAGGTGCTGAACAACGAGGAAATCCGCACCATCATCACGGCGATCGGCACCGGCATCAAGGACGAGTTCGACCTCGCCAAGACGCGGTACCACAAGATCATCATCATGACCGACGCCGACGTCGACGGGGCGCACATCCGGACGCTGCTGCTGACGTTCTTCTACCGGCAGATGCCGGAGCTGATCGACGCCGGCTACATGTACATCGCGCAGCCGCCCCTCTACCGCGTGGCGAAGGGCAAGGAAGAGTTCTACGCCTACTCCGAGAAGGAGCGCGACGCCTTCGCCGAACGCCTCGGTGGACCGGAGGGCAAGGGGAACATCATGATCCAGCGCTACAAGGGTCTCGGTGAGATGAACCCCGAGCAGCTTTGGAAGACGACGATGGACCCCGAGACGCGCACGATGCTGCGCGTCACGATGGAAGACGCGGTGCTCGCCGACCAGACGTTCCAGACGCTCATGGGCGACGATGTGGAGCCGCGCCGGTTGTTCATCGAGTCGAACGCGAGGTTCGTGTCGAACCTGGATATCTGACGAGTTTTTTTGGCCCTTGAGAGGCGAGAGGCGAGGGGGAGTTCGAGTGATGTGACTGAGTACTCAGTCTGCCCACTCCAACTCCCACTCGCCTCTCGCTTCTCGAAGGCAACCCCTCACCACTCTCCTCACACCTCACCACTCACCGCCCAAACGGCGACGAAAACTTGGAATTCGTCAGAAACGCCGTATCGGTGAAGGTTTTCATGAACGCCACGATCGCGTTGCGTTCGTCGAGCGACAGGTTGAGCCGCAGCGGCTGACCGCCGGGAGCGCGGAGCCGCGGATCGAGCCCGGCGTTGTTCTGGACGCCCGTGTTGTAGAAGTCCACGACTTCCTCGAGCGACCGGAAGCGGCCGTCGTGCATGTAGGGCGCGCGGACCGCGATGTTGCGGAGCGACGGGGCCTTGAAGCGGCCGTTGCCGGCACCCGCATCGGTGATGGCCGCGTCCAACCCGGTGTTGTGGACCTGATCGGACACGTGCGCGCTGGTACCATGACAACGGGCGCAGCCGGCACGACCAGCATACAGCGTCTGTCCGAGTTGCTCCTGCGCGGTGAGCACGCTGAAGTCCGGGCCGGCGCCATTCGCGAAGGCCTGATCGAACTTCGCGGTGGCCGACACGAGGCTCCTGACGAACTGCGCCAGCGCGCGGCTGATGCGATCGCTCGTCACCTCGCTCGTGCCGAAGGCCGCGGAGAACAGGGGCGCATAGAACGGCGTGGCCTCCACCTTGGCGACCAGCTGATCGAGCGTGAGCCCCATCTCGGTCAGGTCCTGGATGGGCCGCAACACCTGATCTTCGAGTGAGGAGGCACGCTCGTCCCAGAAGAAGCGCGCGGGCTGATACCAGCGCGCGTTGCTGAGCCCCATGCTGTGGCGACCGGTGAGCCCCCCGGCAAAGCCGCGGCTGAGGCGCGCGGTATCGCTGAAGGCCAGCGACTGTATGTGGCACGACGCGCACGCCACGCGATCGTTCGCCGAGAGCCGCCGATCGTAGAAGAGCACTCGTCCGAGCGTGGCCCCCGCGTCGGTCGTGGGGTTCGTGCTGGGCATGTTGTCAGCGGCGCGCGTTGCCGCGTCATTCAGGAAGTGACGCGGCAGCGGGGCACTCACATCGCTGTAGGCAAAGGTCGTCGCCGGGAGCGTCGGCGTTGCAACATCGGCGCTGAAGACCGCGATGCGAAACGTTTGCGAGGCGGTGCGATTCGTGGTGTCACGGGCGGTGACGGTCGCGGTGATGACACCCGGCGTGGTGGGCGTGCCGGTGATGTCGCATCCCACCGCCGTGAGACCGTTCGTCGCGCCGCTGAACGTCACGGTGTAGGTGAGCCCCGTCCGACGCGGATCCGAAAAGACCGTGTTGCCGCGGCTCGCGTCGTAGCGGAACGGTTGCCCCACCACCCCCGCCTGGGTGGGGTTCGGCGTGTTGACCGCGATGGGGTCCGTGCTCACCGCCGGCGTGGTCGGCGTGACCGGCGTCGTCGGCGTGGTGGTACTCGTATCGGACGCCGTTGGCGAATCACCGCCACACGCGGCGAGGACGAGAGGTACCGCGAGGGCAAACACGCGCGCCGGACGGGCGCGCCGGGTGGTCACAGGAACAAGGGCCATGATCGAATCCTCATCGATTCCGAAGCGATTCTGCGGGACGTGCTCGGATTTGCGAAGAGGACACCAGTGGCGGCCGACACCCCAGCCCGGCAAAAAAGAACGCACCGCGAACAAATCGCGGTGCGTGACCCAACCCGACTCGAACGCGATTACGGCGTCGTGTACTGCCCCTTCGCCTGGCGGCTCAGCTGGCTCGAGAAATTGAGCGCCACCGTGATCAGGGCGCTGAAGAGCACCGTGAAGGCGATGTAGCAGATCGTCGCGACGGTGGGCTCCATGCCGCCGGTCGGCTTCGGCGTGGCGGCCATCATGAGAACGGCGTACAGGCCGAGCAGCGGCAGGACGGCAGCCGCGCACACCATGCTGAGAAGGCGATTCGTCGACGGAGAAAGCATCGCGGGAAAAGCGGGGGCGCCAGGCGCCGTGGAGCGCAGGCCGCCCGACGGCGGCTGCGGGAGCAAAGTTATGCGGGTCTGGGCTCAACTGGGAGTGGGGCCCGGACGGTTCCGCCGAGCGGTCCGCTCAGGCGTCCTCGTACCGCTCGACCCCGGCCTCGGTCACCCGGTGCGAGATCAGCGGGAGGGGCGGATCCCCCTCGTCGGCGATCCGAATGGCCTCGGCGAGCGCCGCCCGCCCCTTGGCCACCCCGACGGCGTCTCGGGCGAGGATCGTGGCCAGGGGCTCCCCGGCCCGCACGATATCCCCAGGCCGGGCGGTGATCACGAAGCCGACCGACGGGTCCACCAGATCCTCGACCCGGGTGCGCCCACCGCCGAGCGCCGTGATGCCCCGCCCGACCGCGCGCGGTTCGACCTGGGCCACCACGCCGTCACGGACCGCCCGGAAGATCTCGCACTCGTTGGCCTGGGGCAGCAGCGACGGGTCATCCACCACGCGCGGGTCGCCCCCCTGCGCCTCGATGATCTGCTGAAAGCGCACCGCGGCCTTGCCGCTCGAGATCGCCACCTCCATGCGGCGGCGTGCGTCATCGCGGGTGGTCGCGACGCCGGCGAGCACGAGCATCTCGGCGCCGAGCGCATAGGTCACCTGCATGAGATCCGACGGCCCTTCGCCACGGAGTGCCATGATCGATTCTTCGACCTCGATGGCGTTGCCACAGGCGCGCCCCAGCGGGCGGTCCATCGCGGTCAGCAGCGCCACCACCGGGCAGCCGTGATCGGCCCCCAGCGCAATCATGGTTTCGGCCAGCGCGAGGCCGCGCTCGAGCTCGGGGAGGAACGCGCCCGAGCCGCGCTTCACGTCGAGCACGAGCCCGGTGAGCGACTCGGCGAGCTTCTTCGACATGATGCTCGCCGAGATGAGCGGAATGCTTTCGACCGTCGCGGTCGCATCGCGCAGCGCATAAAGCTTGCGATCGGCCGGCGCGATCTCGCGCGTCTGGCCGATGAGGGCGCATCCCAGCTGCTCGAGTTGCGCCGTGGCGGCGGCAAGCGTGAGGTCGGTGCGGAATCCCGGAATGGACTCGAGCTTGTCGAGCGTTCCGCCGGTGTGCCCGAGCCCACGCCCCGACATCATGGGCACCGCCGCGCCGCAGACGGCCACCAGCGGGGCGAGCACCAGCGACACCTTGTCGCCCACCCCGCCGGTGGAGTGCTTGTCAACGCGCCCGGCACGCAGGTGCGTGAGGTCGAGCGTCGCCCCACTGGCGAGCATCGCGTTGGTGAGGGCGACAATCTCATCGCGGTCGAGCCCGACGAAATAGATCGCCATCGCGAGCGCCGACATCTGATAGTCCGGCACGTCGCCCGCCGCATAGGCACGCATGAGCGCGTGCCACTCGGCGGACGTGATGCGGCCGCCGTTGCGCTTCCGTTCGATCAGCCCACGAGCTTCCATGGGCAGAACTTACCGCGGGTGCCTACCCTCGCCACCCCTCCACGATCTTTCGCCCGCGGCGCATCTTGCGCCGGAGCAGGCGCCGCGCCTCGCGGTCCGCGTCGTCCCACCAATCGGTGACGGCCGCGCTACCCGTGCGCGCGAGTCGCTGTGCGCCGCGCCGCAGTCGCTTGCGGGTGACGGTCCCGCTGTCCGGCGCCAGCAGCAGCGCCGCGCCGGCGCCGATCACCGCGCCCAGCAGGAGCCCCAGGCCAAGGGTGCGCAGGTGCTCCGAGCGCGTGTCCTCCTCCTCGGGGCCCATCACCATGTCCTCACGCTCGTCTTCGTGCGCGTGCATCGTGTCGTGTGTCGCGTCGTCCATCGTGCGCTCCTCCGTGAGGCCGGGCCTCAGCGAACCCGGCGTACTAGATTGTGCCGCATGCCCACGCCCACCGCTGCCCAGATGCAGCGCGCCGCCGAGCTGCGGGAGACGCTCGCCCGCGCGCAGTACGAGTACTATGTCCTTGATCAGCCCACGCTGGACGATCAGGCGTACGACCGGCTCTTCCGTGAGCTGCAGGGTCTTGAAGAACAATACCCCACACTGCGCACGGAAGATTCACCGACGCTGCGCGTGGGCGCGCCCGTGCAATCGGCGTTCCATACCCATCGGCATCTGGTGCGCATGCTCTCGCTCGACAACGCCTTCGATCAGGGCGAACTCGAAGCCTTCGAGCAGTCGATCGAGCGGGTGGTGGGCGATGCCGTCCACAAGAGCGGCTACACGGTCGAGCTCAAGATCGACGGGGCGGCGGTCGCGCTCACCTATCGCGATGGCGTCCTGGTGACCGCCGCGACGCGCGGTGACGGGACCGAGGGCGAGGACATCACGGCCAATGTGCGCACCATCAAGGGCGTGCCGCTCCGGCTGCGCGGAAGTGACCATCCCCCACTCATGGAGATCCGCGGGGAGGTCTATCTCCCCTTCGCCGGCTTCGAGCAGATGAACGAGGCCCGCGTGGCCGCCGGCGAGCCCGTCTATGTGAACCCGCGCAATGCGGCCGCCGGCTCCATGCGCCAGCTCGATCCGTCGATCACGGCGCAACGTCCGCTGCGCTTCTTCGGTTACGCGGCTGTGCTCCCCGATGGGACCGCACCGGCCAGAACGCAGTGGGCGCTCCTGGAACAGCTCGCCACGTGGGGCATCCCAGTGGCGCCGCATCGCGCGCGCTGCCACACGATTGCCGACGTCGCCGCGTGGGCGCACACGATCGAACATGAGACGCGCGCGGTCCTGGGGTTTGCCATCGATGGCGGCGTGGTCAAGGTCAACGACATGGCCCTGCAGGACGAGCTGGGCATTCGCAGCGACCGGACGCCGCGCTGGGCCATCGCGCGGAAGTTCGCGCCGGACATGGCCGTGACGCGCCTCAACCAGATCGATGTGAACGTCGGCCGCACGGGGGTCCTCACCCCGTTCGCGGTGCTCGAACCGGTCGATGTGGGCGGCGCCACCGTGACGTACGCGAGCCTGCACAACGCCGATCAGATTGCCGCCAAGGATCTGCGCGAAGGCGATCAGGTGCAGGTGGTGCGCGCCGGTGATGTCATTCCCTATGTGCTCGGGCCCGTGCCGGAGAAGCGCACCGGCGAGGAACGCCCGTGGGCGATGCCGTCGCACTGCCCGCGCTGTCAGACGCCCGTGGTGCGCTACGGCGACGACGTTGCGATCTACTGCCCGAATGTCGCCTGCCCCGGGCGCCAGCTCGAAGGGCTGGTGCACTTCGCGAGCAAGGACGCCCTCGATATCGACGGGCTGTCGTACGCGCGCATTCAGCAGCTGCTCGCCGCGGGCTACGTGCACGATTTCGCGGATCTGTTCGACGTGACCGTGCCGCAGCTGGTGGCACTCGAGCGCTTCGGGCAGAAGAGCGCCGAGAACCTGGTGGCGGCGATCGCGGCCGCGAAGGCGCAGCCCCTGTCGCGCCTGCTCTTCGGCCTCGGCATCCGTCACGTGGGCGCGCAGGCGGCGCAGCTCCTTGCCCGCCATTTCGGATCGCTGGATGCGCTCGCCGCCGCCACGCCGGAGCAGTTGGGCGAGGTGCGCGGGATCGGTGACATCATCGCGCAAAGCGTGGCGAGCTACTTCTCCGACGACACGGCCCGGGCGCTCGTGGAACGGCTGCGCGTGCGCGGCCTCACCTTCACCGAGCCCAATGCGGTACAGGCCGACGGCGCCCTCACCGGGGCCACGGTGGTCCTCACCGGCTCGCTCCCCACACTCTCCCGCGGGGATGCGACGGCGCTGATTGAACGGGCCGGCGGCCGGGTGACCAGCAGCGTCTCGAAGAAGACCACCTTCGTGGTGGCCGGCGAAGAGGCGGGGAGCAAGCTCGACAAGGCGGCCGAGCTGGGCATCGAAGTGATCGACGAGGCGGAGCTCATACGGCGGGCATCGATCGTCACAGCGCCGGTGTCTTGACGTGACCGCCCCAGTGGGCGAGCGTCACAGGGACATGACCCTCTCCGCCACGCTTCCGACTGCCCCCGGCGGCGCCTCGCGCGCCGTGAGCATGCCCGTCGAATTCCTCGCGGCGCTGCGTCAGGGGGTGCTGACCGCCCACGCCGGGTCCGCGGGAATTTCCGTGGACGCCGTGCGCGACGCCGGCTATCAGGCCGGTCAGGCGCTCTACGACCAGTTCGTGCACTGGCTCGCCGGCCAGGGTGAACCGAACCCGACGGAGCTGGCGGACACCCGCTTTCCGATGCTCTTCGAAGCGTTCTTCCACGCCCATGGCTGGGGGCGCGTGGAAGTCACCCCGTTGAGCGATGCGGTGGTGATGCTCGATGCCGCGGAGTGGGGCGAAGCGACCGATGCCGATGGGGGCTGCCTCGTTTCCACGGGACTCTTCGCGGGCTTCCTCGGCAAGCTCGCTGGGGCGCCGCTCAGCGTGCTCGAGGTCGATCCGGGGAGCACCGCGCCCGGCCGCTGCCGCTTCCTGGTCGGCTCGGTTGACGTGCTGGGCTACGTCTGGGAAGCCATGCAGCGCGGCATTCCCTACGACCGCGCCGCCCACTCCGCCTGACCAGGACAACGCACGAGATCGGGGACAACAACGAGGGTCAACGCGCGCGTCAGTCCTCGTCAGTTGTCCCTTTTTTCGTTCGTTGTCCCCTTCAGAGCAGCCCCTCGTACTTCGGGTTGGGCTGCAGCTCCCCGTCGATCAGCACTTCCCGATCCCAGGGGAGCACGATCATCGCCTCGGTCGCGAGGGCGTGGTAGTCGGGGGCAAAGCTCCCGGTGCGGAAGCTGACGGCCGTCCGCACTTCACGCGCGCCGGCATTGACCACCGAGCCGACTGCCAGCCGCAGCGTCTGCCCCGAATCGCACGTCTCATCGACGATCAGCACACGCTTGCCGCGCACGTCGGCCGGCGCGGCCCCGAAGACGGCCGGTGTCTCCCGCACCTGCTCGGCGCTGTAGCGACGCGAGATCAGAATCGAGTGGAACGGCACATCGAGGATCGCGGCGACGGCGGCCCCGGGCACAACACCGGCGGTGGCGACCCCGACCACAAGATCGGGCATCCATTCACGCGCCACCCGCACCGCCAGAGCACGCGCCAGCTCACCAAAGAGTGGCCAATCAACGATCATGACGCCCTTCGACGGATCGGGGGCGTACGGCTGCGGTGTCGGCATCGAGGACTCCAGTGAGGGGCTATGCGGAGTGTAGCCCCCGCAGGGTCCCGCTCGCAACGCACGAACCGCCGACAGCGCCTTGTAGTGAACCGGACCCACCGATAGGTTTGCTTACTTGCCCGAGTTTCCTCTCGTCTCCGATCCTCTTGCATCGGTCGCGGTGATTCGCATTTCCACTCAACATCCAGCGCGCGCATGAACTGGCTGCGGCGTCTCGTGGGTGGCTCGTCCGGTCGTGATGCACGACAGCCGGACTTCCTGACCGAGGCTCTCGATCTTGAAGCGCGTGGTGATTACGCCAACGCGCTGACGTCGTATCGACTCGCCCTGCGCGAGCGACCGGACGATCTGCGCGTGCTGCAGAACATCGCGATTGCGTTCTCCAAGACGGGGCAGCCCGAGGAGGCCATCCGGACCTATCGTCGTGCGCTGCAGCTCGATCCGGATCTCGCCGGCGCGCACTACGGCCTCGCCTTCCTGCTGCTCAAGCGTGGCGATACCGCGCACGCCGCGATGCACCTGGAAGGCTTCCTGCGGGTGAACACCGGCAACGACGCCGAGTCGGCGAAGTTCCGCGCCCACGCCGAGCGCACGCTGGCCATGCTGCAGGAGCAGACCCACGCCGGTGATACGGCGGCGATGGATGCGCTGCCGGACGGGACGGCGGACAGCGACGCGCCCTCGCACGACGCCGTCGACGGCGAGGGCTGACGTGGGACGCGTGCTGTCGGTGGTGAGCCAGAAGGGCGGTGTCGGCAAGACCACCACCGCCGTCAATCTTGCGGTCGCGTTCGCGCGGCGCGGGCTCAAGACGCTGCTCGTCGACACCGATCCGCAGGGCGCGGTGCGTTATGGGGTGGGGCTGCGGCGTGGCCATCCGACCGTGGGCTTCGATGACTACCTGCGCGGCGAGAAGACGCTGCGCGATGTCATCCTGCCAACCGCCCTCCCGTGGCTGCGCGTCATTCTGGCCGGCAGCGTGAGCGATGCCTCCGATCACACGGCGTTCCAGGAGGCTGTGGGCGCATCGAACATGTTGGCTGATCTGCTCGCCATCGCGCGCGAGCGCTGCCACGTCGTCGTGGTTGACACTCCGCCCGGGCTCGGCGTGATCACCCGCCGCGTGCTCGCGGCGAGCCAGCATGTGGTGGTACCGCTGCAGTGCGAGCCACTGGCGCTGCATACGACGCCGCAGATCCTGCGCGCCATTCAGGATGTCATCGCCGAAAACGACGAGCTCACGCTCGAGGGCGTCCTGCTGACGATGCACGAGGCGGGGAACCCGGCGACCGAACGGGTCGTACACTACGTCCGGGAGCATCTCCCGCAGCATCTGGTGTTCGATACGCCGATTCCGCGCACGCCGGCGACCTCCGACGCATTCGCCGCCGGACAGCCCGTGGTCCTGCGCGCACCGGCCGATGCGGCCAGCCAGGCGTACATCAACATCGCCACGCAGCTCGCCGAACGGTTCGCGTAGCGGTGGCCAAGGGAAGCGCCGTATGAACCCGAGCGAGGTCACCATCACGCGACGTCGAACGATGCGGGCCGCCGCCTGGCTGCTGGCGCTGTCGGCGGCGGCGCTGGGGGCCGCCTGTGCCGATGTGAGCTCGTCACCCGAGTCGCCGGCGTCGATCGAGATGGTGGACTTCCCGTTTCCGTCGGTCGTGGTGGGCGATACGCTGCGCGATGTGAACGGCGCGGTCGCCCGCGTTCGCGCCATCGTGCGCAACGCCACCGGGGACACACTGGCGGCGGCCGGTACCCGCTACCTGTACGCCGACTACAATCGCGACTCGGCGCTCGCCGTTGACTCCCTCACCGGTCTGGTGGTGGCGACGCGCGCGGCCACCGGGGACGCCCGCATTGCCGCCCGCGCCGGCGCCTCGCTGCAGGTCATCAAGAAGCTGCTCGTGACCGTTCGCCCCGACACGGTCAGCGCGGGCAAGGTGTCGGCGGTGCTGACGACCGCCTTTCCGGACACGGGCCGCGCCAAGGCCTCGGCGAACACGACCGACGCGCTCCCGGTCCTCGTACAGAACCGGCAATCAGCGACGCCGGCGGGCGTGAACGGATGGATCGTGCGCTTCACGCTGGTGCGCCCCGCCAATCCCACGAACGACACCACGCAGGCGGCCTGGCTCGTGAATGACAACGGCACGGCCAGCGTGATCGACACCACCGACTCCGGCGGCAATGCCGGCCGCAAGGTCCGCATCCGCGCGGCCCAGTTTCCCGCCGCCGGCACGGATTCGGTGGTCGTGCAGGCCACGGTCACGTACAAGGGCAAGGCGGTGCCCGGGTCGGGCGCGGTGGTGTCCGCCCAGGTGAAGCGCGGCACCTCGTAACTGGGCCCTCGCGCCGCCGATCGCGTCGGGCGAAGTTTCGGAGGACCGCGTCCCTGCGGGGACGCCCTGCCCTTCCCTGATTTCGCCCGCCCTCCATCCTGGCGCGGCGTCCGATCGATTCAGCCTTGCTGGAGATGGCGATGACATCCGTTGCGGCACCCGCATCCACTCCTGTTGCGCCTTCGGCCGGGTCGGCGCCTCTGCCCTACGCCCGTGGCGGCCAGCGCCCCGCGCCGGGCACCATCAACGCGCTCTTCTTCGATGCCGTGGAGCGGCATGACCGGAAGGATGCGCTCCTGGCCAAGCGGAACGGCGTCTGGGAGCCGATGTCGCACCGGACGATTCTGGAGCGGGTGCGTCGAACGGCGCTCGGGCTCGCCCGGCTCGGCATCGTCGCGCAGGACCGCGTGTCGATCCTGTCGGAGAATCGCCCGGAGTGGCTCATTGCCGACTACGCCTGTCTCTGCAGCTCGGTCACGGATGTGCCGATCTATCCGACGCTGCCCGCCGAGCAGATCCCGTATCTGCTGAACGATTCCGGCGCGCGTGCGATCTTCGTCTCCACCGCCGATCAGGCACGCAAGATTGCCGCGATTCGCGCACAGGTCCCGAAGCTCGAGTATGTGATCGGCTTCGCGGCCACCAAGGAGGACGGCTGCGACATGACGCTGGCCGAACTCGAGGCACTGGGGGCGCAGGACGACAGCAGCGACCGCGCCACGGCCTTCAAGCAGGCGGCGCTCGCCGTGTCCCCCGATCAGCTCATCACGCTGATCTACACCTCGGGCACCACGGGCAACCCGAAGGGGGTGATGCTCACGCAGGACAATGTCTACTCGAACTGCATCGCGGTTCGCGATGCGCTGCATGTCAGTTCGAGCGACCTCGCGCTCAGCTTCCTGCCCCTGAGCCACATTTTCGAGCGCACCGGCGACTACTTCCTCTTCTCGATGGGCGTTCGCATTGCCTACGCGGAGTCGATCGACACGGTGCCGGTGAACATGTCGGAAGTGAAGCCGAGCTTCATGATGTCGGTGCCGCGCCTCTACGAAAAGATCTATGCGCGCGTTCTCGAGAATGCCGTGGCCGGCGGCGGGCTCAAGAAGCAGATCTTCTTCTGGGCAAAGGCGGTGGGTGACCGGTGGGCCGACGAGCGCCTCGCCGGGCGCGAGCCGGGCGGTCTGCTCGCCTTCCAATACGGCCTCGCGAAGAAGCTGGTCTTCTCCAAGCTGCAGGAACGGACCGGCGGCAATCTCAAGTTCTTTGTGTCCGGCGGGGCACCCCTCTCGCCGGAGATCGCCAAGTTCTTCTACTCGGCCGGTCTCACCATTCTGGAAGGCTACGGGCTCACCGAAACGTCGCCGGTGATCTCGTGCAACACCGAGAGCGCCATTCGCATCGGCACGGTGGGCAAGCCCATCGCCGGCGTGGAAGTCATGATCGCCGCCGATGGCGAGATTCTCTCGCGCGGTCCCCACATCATGCGCGGGTACTACAACAACCCCGAGGCCACCGCCGAGGCGATCGACGCCGATGGCTGGTTCCATACGGGCGATATCGGCGTCCTCGAAGATGGCTTCCTGCGTATCACTGATCGCAAGAAGGACATCATCGTGACGGCGGGCGGCAAGAACATCGCGCCGCAGCCGATCGAGAATCAGCTCAAGACGAACAAGTACGTCTCGCAGGCGGTGATGATCGGCGACAAGCGGAAGTTCCCGATCGTGCTCGTGGTGCCCAACTGGGACAACCTCGAGAAGTGGGCGGCGTCGCAGAACATCGTGTGGACGTCGCGCGCCGAGCTGCTGCAGATGCCGACGATCAACGCGAAGATGGAGAAGGAGGTCAAGGCCCAGCTGGCCGGCCTCGCGAGCTACGAAACGCCCAAGAAGATCGCGTTGCTCGAGCACGACTTCAGCATCGAGCGTGGCGAGCTCACGCCCAAGCTCAGCGTGAAGCGCAAGGTCGTGACCGAGCGCTACAAGGCCGTCATCGACGGCCTGTACGCCGGCGCCGACTGACGTCTGACGTCTGACGTCGCCCTTACGCGCGCCGGCGGAGTTCGATCAGACCGCTGGCGCGGGTGGTGGTCTCCGCCACCCACTCCTGGTCATCCCGGGCCAGCAGGGTGAGCGTGGCCGGGAGCGGGACCGAGGCGGGGGCAACGATGCGCCCGCCCACCCGCACGGCGCGCACGATGCTGGCGAGCATGGCGTCGCCGGCGTGGACCGCATCCACCGCCGCCGCGGCCAGCGTCTCCACCCCCAGCGGCAGTCGAGGCGCCCCCCGGAGGCGTGAGAGCAGCGGCACGGTTGGGGCTGCGTCGGCCGGCGCGTCCAGCCACAGCTGCGGGGCCTCGATCAGAGCCGCCAGCCCCGCGCCGGCCCGCGCGTAGGCGCCCGTGAGCAGCACGGGCAACGGGCTCCCGGTCACTCCCAGCAACGCGGCCAGCCGGTCCACCTCCGGCGCGCCGGCCCCGATGGCAGGCACCGGCCCCGCGAACTCGGCGATGCCGTCGCGGATGGCGACATCCGCCCCGCACACCGGGCAGGCCAGATCGGCGGTCACCAGCTGCGGGCCGTCCGCCCGCGTGACCATCGCCACCAGCCACGACTCGTCGTGCGGGTGGGGGCAGCGGAGGGCGTCCAGCAGGTCGCGGTGCATGCCGAACGATAGAGCCGGGTGACGCGCGCGACGAGCCGTCGTGGTCGTCGGCGCGAGCCGTCAGGACCGGCTCAGGCGCAGTTCGTCCACATTGACGTGCGCCGGGCGCGTCACGGCCCACAGCACCGCCTCCGCGACATCATCGGGGCGCAGCATCGCCGATCGCGGCGGGAAGCCGGGCGTGTTGTCGGGATCGACGGGATCCCAGATCGGCGTATCGGTGGCCGCCGGAGACACCAGGGTGCAGCGCACCCCACTCCCCGTCAGCTCCTCGCGGAGCACCTCGTGCACGGCGCGCCCCCCGAACTTACTGGCGGAATACGCGCCATTGCCGCCAAAGATGCGGCGGTCGGCGACCGAGCCGATGGTCACGACATGGCCGGTCCCGGCCGCGCGCATGGCCGGCAGGACGGCGTGCAGCACGCGGAAGGGCGCCACCAGATTGGCCTGCACCGTGGCCTCGAACGAGGCCGGTGTGGTGTGCTCGATGGACGCGAGCGGAAAGATGCCGGCGTTGCTCACCAGCACGTCCACGCGCCCCCCCAGCGCCGCGATGGCCGCCGGGATCACCGCCGCCACCTGTTCGGCATCGGTGAGGTCCACCACGTGCACCGACGCCGCCTCGCCCAATTCGGCTGCGAGCGCGTCGAGCTCCGCGCGCGAGCGTGCGCACAGCGCGACCTGCGCGCCGGCCTGCGCCAATCGCCGGGCGACCGCGCGGCCGATGCCGCGCGAGGCGCCCGTGACCAGTGCCGTCCGACCACGCAGGCTCACGCGGGCCTCAGTACCCCGTCGGCGCGTGCGCCAGGCGGAGGAACTCGCTGCGCGTCTTGCTGTCCTCGCGGAACAGTCCGCGCAGCGACGAGGTGATGGTGCGCGAGCTCTGCTTCTCCACGCCACGCATCATCATGCACAGATGGACCGCCTCGATGACCACGCCCACGCCCTTCGGCTGGAGCACGTCCTCGATGGCATCGGCGATCTGCTCACCGAGACGCTCCTGCACCTGCAGCCGGCGCGCAAACACTTCCACGACGCGCGGCAGCTTGGACAGCCCGACGATCTTGCCATTCGGGATGTAGGCGACATGCACCTTGCCGAAGAAGGGCAGCATGTGATGCTCGCACATCGAGTACATCTCAATGTCGCGCACCATGACCATGTTCTCGTGATGCTCCTCGAACAGGGCGTCACCGATCACCTCGGCGGCCGTGAGCTCATAGCCGCGCGTCAGCCACGCCATGGCTTTCGCCACGCGGCTCGGCGTCTTGAGCAGCCCATCACGCGAGGGGTCTTCGCCCAGCAGCTCGAGCTGCTTGCGCACCATCTCCTCGTACTCCACCAGGCGATCGTCCACAACGACAATATCGTCGGGATCACTCATCGCGAGGCCGCTCCGCGGTGACACGGCGGCACGGATCACGTCACTCCCCCTCGTAGTCGACATAGTTGTTCTCGGTTTCCCAGAGGCGCAGGCGCACCAGCGTCGCCGGTGCAATCGCGGGCGCGAGGACGCGCCACATCTGCACCACCACGTTCTCGGTGGTGGGGTTGATTCCCTGCATGTAGGGTACGTCGAGATTGAAGTTCCGGTGATCGGTCAGGCTGATCACCTCGCGCTCGACGATGTCCCGCAGGTGTCCCAGGTCGATGACATATCCGGTCGTGGCATCGATCGTCCCCTTCACCGAAACATCCAGGTGATAGTTGTGACCGTGCCAGTTGGGATTGTTGCACTTCCCGAACAGCCGGGTATTCTCGGCGTCCGAAAGGGCGGGGTTATGCACGCGATGAGCCGCGTTGAAGCGCAGCCGGCGTGTCACCGTGACGTTGGGCATGGATATTCAACCGGTGAGAAAGAAGACGAGTTCCCTCCCCTTAGAAACCGGCCGCCCGGGAAAGACAAAGGCCCCGCCACTGGGACGGAGCCTTTGCTGAAGAAACGGGAACGAAGAGGTGATCTTGAAGCCCAAAGAGAACAAATAAAGCGCTCACCGTGCTGCCGCCTTCCCCGCACTGGGGCATGACGTTGACCCGTTTGTTGCACCTTGTCTAAGGACTTATCGGCTCAAGAAGTAAAGCTCTCCGAACCCGCGTTTCATCAGTACGACGCCCAAGCTAGACCGGGGTCACACCCCGCGCAATACGAGATTGCACTAGATTGGGGGATGGACCTGACGCTGATCGCCGGAATTGTGATGCTGGTCGCGTGGGCGACCCTCACGCTCACCACCGAAGCACCGGGCTTCGTTCACCTGTTGCTGACGGCCGGTGTATTTCTGGTCATCTGGCGCATTGTCGTGCGCGGCACCCCGAACGGTCCGGACGCGAAATAGGGCGTCGGCGGCCGCCCGCTCAGATCTCCCAGTTTGACAACACCATCCCGTCAGCAGGCGGGACTTCGCTCCACCCGTGCACACTCATGCGCAGGTCGGTCCAGCGAACACGGGCGCCCAGCGCCATCAGCGTGCGGTACGCCTCCGGATAGTCCCCCTGCAGCCGGATGGCGACGCGACGTGTCCCAGCCCGGCGCGCGGTATCGGTAAGGGCGCCCAGCATGCGCGGCAGTTCCGCGCGCCGGCTCAACACGAGCTTGAGCACGCGCAGTTCGTCGCGGACGCGCCCCTCCACCAGCGGCGCGGTGTGATACACGGCAAAACCGGCGGGCGCGGCCGCATCACCCAGCAGCACCGTATCGCCGAGTTGCAGCTGCTCCGTGAGTTCGAGTTCCCTCGAGAAGTCGTACCCCGGCATGACCTGCGCGGTCAGTGCGCGACAGGCCTCCACCGTGGCGATCTGTTCCGCAGACGATCGCTGTGACAGCAGCGGCGCCGGCCGGTCCCCGAGCTGCGCATCCAGCGTGAGCGTGACGGTGAGGTGGCCGGGAACAAAGCCGAGATTCGAATAGAAGCCGATGTTGTCCATCGTGCGCGGCATCGTCTCGAGGCCAATGACGCGCACCTTCTGCAGACGCAGCCAGCGCATGCCGCTCTGCACGACGATCTTGCCGAGCCCGGCCCCCTGATGATCCGGGCGCACGCACAGCGGCCCCATCCATCCTTCGGTACCGGAGTGATGCGCCATGTTGAACGCCGCAATGCGCCCGCGCTCATCGCGCCAGCAGAGCGCGCCGTCGCCCGCATCGGCCAGCGCGTACCGCCAGATACTCGGGTTGAGCGGCGGCACCCGCACGCCGGTCATCCCATCCTTGCGATAGCGCTCGGTGAACGCCTCGGCGAACACCTCGTTGAGTTGCGGGATGTCCTCGGCAGTGGCGACGAACGGGCCCTCGAGCGGGCGCGAGGCGCGAAGCGGGCGGGAGGTCACGGCCATCCGGTCAGGCTCCGGCGAAGAGCGAATCGACCAACGGCTCCGGCTCGATGAGCGCCTCATCGGCCGCTGCCCGGCCGGTGGCGGTCGAGACCACGCTGCACCCGCGCGCCTCGTCGAAGCGCACCTGCACGAGACGATCGAGCCCCTCACGCACCTGTTCGATGTGCGTGATCACGATGACCTGTTCGAAGCGATCATTGAGCCTCCGCAGCAACTCCACCACATTCGCCCGTCGCGTTTCGTCGAGCGATCCGAAGACCTCGTCGAGGATCAGCAAGGAGAAGGCCTGCCCGGCCCGTTCGGCGATCATCTGCGAAATCGCCAGCCGCAGCACCAGGTTGCACAGGTCCTCCTCACCGCCCGAGATCACCGGCTTCGGCACGCCGTTCTCGATCACCAGCAGGCGATATTCCTCGTCGAACTCCAACGAATTGTACCGCCCGTCGGTGAGGTCGGCGAGAAAGCCGCTGGCGATCTCGGCGAGCTCGGGACGCAGCTGGAAGTTGAGATCGGTCCGCAGATCGGTCAGCGCCCGATCGAGTTCATCATGCAGGCGCTTCTCGGTTTCGAGCACATCCAGCGCGCCTTGCAGTCGCGCCAGTTCGCGCCGCCCGTGCTCGGCGGCATCGAGCGCCATCCGGGCCCGCTCCGCTTCGGCCGTCGCGGCCACCGCTTCGAGCTCGGCGCGGCGCGCTTCCGCGGCGGCCGCTTCGTACGTCTCCCGCACCCGCAGGTAGGCCGGCTCATCGATCCCGAGGCTGCCGTGCTGATCCTGCAGCGCCAGCACGCGCGTGCGGGCCGCCTCCTGCGCCGCCAACGCCCGCGTCTGCTCGGCCCGCACCTGAGGCTCACGCTCGAGGAGCGCGCTCAATCGGGCCGACCGCGTTTCGAGCGCCTGCAGCTCGGCGACCTCGCGGCGAAGCGCCGCGTGGCGGTCGGCATCATATCCGGCCGGGACCTCGGCCAGCTGACGCGTCGCCTCCGCCATGCGCTCCGTGACACGCACCCGCTGCTCCGCCACGGTGGCCGCCTCGGCCAGCGCCGCCTGGATCTTCGCGTAGCGTCGTTCGGTGGCCGCCAGCTCCTGCTGCTGCGTGCGTCGGCTGGCATCGAGCCCCTCGACCGTGGCCGGGACGGCGCTCAGCTGCTCAACGCGCTGGCGATAGTAGTTCCCATCGATGCGCACGGTTTCGAGCTGCTCGCGCACGAGGTCGAGCACCCCCTGATAGCTCGCACCGAGCGGGCGATTGCAGGTCGGGCACGGACTGTCTTCGCCGAGCCCCTCGAGTGTGTCACGCTGCTCGGCCAGTTCGGTGTACTGCGTGCGGAGCGCGTCGAGACGGGTTTCGGCCTCCTGCCGATCACGCGCCCATGCGGTGCGTTCTTCATCGAGCTGCCGCTCGGTTTCGGCGAGCGCGTTCCGCAACGCCTGCAGTTGCTGCTGCGTTTCCCGCTCCAGCGCGGGCGCGCTTTCGAGGCGACTCGCGCGTTCGGTGAGCTTGGCCTCTTCCTCGGCCAGCCCCTTCACGCGCTCGAGCAGGGCCAAGCGCCCCGATTCAGCGGCCGCCAGCTCATCGAGCTGGCGCAGCGCCTCGCGGACCGGATGGAGTGCCTGCAGCTGTTCGCGGACCGGCACGAGATCGGCATGCGCCGCCGCAATCGTGGCGAGATCGCGCTCCAGCCGCTCGATGTCACGCGCCGCGGTTTGCGCATCGTTCTCCGCCACGCGCAGCTCCGACAGCAGCTGCTGCGCCTGCTCCCGCTGCGCCTGCGCATCGCGCCACTGCGGCGCCACGGCGTCGAGCGCCTCGGCGGACACGGTACGCGCCTGCACGGCCTGCTCCGCCCGCAACCGACCGGCCGCCACGCGCGCTTCGGCATCGGCCATGGCCCGCCAGATCGCATCGGGATCGGGCATCCCCTGGCGCACGCCGTTGATCTCGGCCACGAGTGCCCGTCGCCGTTCCCGCGCGAGCTCCTGCGCCCCACTCAGGCGATCGTAGCCGAGCACGCGCGAGAGGAAGCGCGCGCGATCGGCCGGCCCGAGCGTCTTCATGACGTCGAGTTCTTTCTGCTCCGTGAAGTACGTGTGAAAGAACTCCGTGCGCGTCATCCCCAGCCGACGCTGCAGCAGCTCGGTCACGCCGGTGATCGTGTTCGCGATGGGCGTGTCGGCACCATCGAGAAAGCACTCGGCGTTTGTCAGGCCGCGCACCACGCGATACCGATGGTTCGCCAGCTCGAAGACCAGCTCGACCTTCACCGACGCGCGGGGGGCCGCACCGGTGAAGCGAATCGAGTCACGCGTACCGCGCGCCGCCGGGTTGCCATACAGCGCCCAGGCGATGGCTTCGAGAATCGTGCTCTTGCCGGAGCCGTTGGGCCCGATGATGCCGGTAAGGCCGCGCTCGAAGGTGAGCGTGGTGTCGGCGTGCTGCCGGAAGTTCTGCAGACGGAGCGAGAGAAGACGCACGCTCAGCCCTCCAGCACGGGCATCGCGGCCATGGCCGCGTCTTCCGCCTGCTGCAGATACTGCAGCCCGAGCGTCACGAGCGGTTCCCGTTCCACGCCCGCGGGCAGCACGCGCTCGCGCAGCCGTTCCGCGAGCACCTCGTGCAACGTCTGGCGACGCCCCGGCCCGCCGTCCCCCGAGCGGCGACGGGCAATGGGGTCGGGGCGACGGGCATCGAGATGGAAGTGCATGGCGCGCTTGCGATAGTCGCGCAGCGCGGCGTGATCGAGTTCGCGAACGATGTGCCGCGGCACGTTGCGGACGGTGACGCGCACGACGCGATCGTCGATGCCCCCCGGTGCCGTGTCCACGCGGGCCAGAATCGCCTTGTCGAGATCGGCGGCACTCATGCCGCTGGCATCGATCGGCTCAAGGTCGAGCAGCGGACGCGCGGGCGGCACCGGGTGAAAGTGATGCGCCCCCGATACCAGATCGTGTTCGATGAATCCCTTGCCGGGGACCCGGTGCTCCCGCTCCTCGCGCAGTTCGCCCCACGGATTGCTGCTCGTGTAGTCGAGTGACCCGCTGTAGTAAGCGCCGGGCGCGACTTCCCGATACACGTGGTAATGCCCGAGCGCGACGTAGCTCCAGCGGTCGGCGTGCAGTTCGTCGGGCGGAATCTCGATGGCCGCACGATCCGCCGGCGCCGCATGGGCCGGCAACACACCAGCGACTTCACCATGCAGCAGCAGCACCGTGTGCTCGTACCCCTCCGGGGGGAGCAGTGGCGGGCGATCGATGCCCGGCACGTCGGGGACCGCGAGCACGGCCAGAGACCGATCGGCGAAGGTGAACAGCTCCGCCTTCGCATCGGCCACATACACGCCAATCTCACGGAAGAGGCGCAGGATGCACCCGGTTTCCGCGGTCCGCGGGGCATCGTGGTTGCCGGCGACCATGACGATCGGCGTATCCGGCAAGGCCTCGCGCAACAGGTTGAACACGCGGTACGCGTGCAGGATGGCCGGATTCGACGGCCGCACCGAGTGGAAGATGTCCCCGCCGATGACGATGAGCTCGGGGGCGAGCGCCACGATCTGTTGCGCCGCCCGCTGCACGGTTGCCGCCACATCCGCCTCACGCTGATTGATCCCGGTGGGCGTGAGTCGCTGGTATTGGCGGAAGCCGAGATGCAGGTCGGCGAGGTGCACGAGGCGCATGGCCGGAAGATAGCGGGGGGGCGCTCGGCGCCACCGGGCTGATCATGCGGCCGAATGCCTGCGCGGACGCGTTCGCGGACGCGTTCGCGGACGCGTTCGCGGACGCGTTCGCGGACGCGTTCGCGGACCCGTTAGCGGACGCGCACCCGCTGCTCGATGCGGAGGTCGAGGAGCATCGGGGTGGTGCGGGCGGCCGGCCCCGACACGACCTCCGAGACGACGTCCATCTCGGTGGTGGCGTCCATGATCCAGGCACGCACCCGATCGACGCGCATACTGCCGCGAATGGTGCCGGCCGTGATCACCCGCGTCCCGGGCGGCAGTTCCCGGGCGGCGCCGTCGCGGCGCAGGCGCCCCGTGATCGAGATCCAGGCCTCACGCCCGCCCCGGGTCAGCGAATCCAGTCGCAGCTCTGCCTGCACCACGCCGTCGGTGTGATAGCCGGTGAGCGGGAGCGACGGCAGCGGGAACTCGCGCCGCCATGTCGCGCCGGTCCGAACCGGCCCCTCGGGGAGCAGCCCCGGCAGGCTTCCCAGCGTCGCACCGAGATCCCGGGCGCCGGCCGGGGGGTCGGCAATGCGCATCGCGCCCGCCGGGGTCACCTGGACGCGCACACGCCGGGCCTCGTCGGCGAGGGGCATGCGCTGCCAGGCCGGATCGGCGGCGTCCACACTGGCCGGTGGAATGGGCGGCGCGCCCGCCCACATAGCGATGGAGTCGGTCGTCGCCACGAGCGTGGTGCGCTGCAGGTCACTCGATTCCACAAACGAGTGCGCGTACAGCTGCACCCGCGTCATGCGGGCACGGTCGGCGCGTGGCCCGTACTCGGGCGCGTTCCCGCGCGCCGGACGATCCGTACTCGGGCTGCCGAGGGCCGGCGAGCTGGCATCGCCACGGCGCGCCCGCATCGTGACCGCCTGCTCCACCTGCAGACGCAGCGTATCGCCCACGCGGGGGCGCACGACGAGAGCGACGGGCCCCGTCGCCGCGCCCTGCGCAGAGACGGCGGCGCCCGGTACGAGCACTGCGCAGAGGCAGGCCCAGACGCCAGCCGCGCTGGCCGTGCGCCGTTCAGCCACCGTACTCGTCGGGGGTAAAGGCGCGCAGCGGGCGCGGACGCGGCGTCACCGATTCGGCCTCCGTGGCCGTCGGCCGGGCGCGGCGCGCCAGCTCGCGCGTGAAGGCCGCCTTCACGTCGTCGGGGCGCAGCCGCAGCACCGCATTGCGCGCCGCGAGCACTACCGGCTCATCGTAGAGCAACGTGGTCTGCTGCACCCACCCCAATTCCACGCGGGCGTCCAGCCGCCGCAGGTCACGGGTCACGGCCTGCGCGACGGTCGGCTCCGGGGCCTGCGGATAGCGTTCGACACCGGTACGCCCGGACATCACCGCCGGCCGCGGAAAGCGCACGAACACGGGCTGCGTGAAGTGCGGATGCCGCACCATCAGCTGCCCCTTGTCGAGCGTAGCGAGCCGCGCCTTCACCGCGGGACTCAGCACCTGATACCCGGGATGCGCGAGCTCGTCGGCATCCATGCGCCCGTACACCGTGGTCCCCGCATTGCCCGTCACGCGGCGATGCACCTGCGACCGAAACTGTTCGGCGCCGAAGAGCACGAGGCCCAGGTAGCGGCCGCGCTCCGCGATGTCGAGCAGCATCTTGCGCACGTAGGTGTCCGGACCGTCATGCGGCGCATACTTGTTGAGCTCATCCACAAAGACGATGACGTGATCGACGCCGAGATCGCGGCGCTCGAGATGCTCGCGCAACTTGGAGACGACCCGCGCGAAGACGAGATCCTGCGCGTCCTCTTCCACGTTGGCGACATCCACCACGTACACCGTGCGGTCGGCAAAGCTCCCGAAGGGGAGATCCGACGCCAGGCCGTCGTCCGTCACCAATCCGGCGCAGCGCGTGGAGAGGTTCGACAGGCGGTTGCGCACCTTGCGGATCGTGGCCGCATGGTGGGTCCGCCAGGTGTCGCCATTGGATTCCTCCAGCACGCGCAGCACGTCCCGGAACCACGCATCCAGATCGGCAAAGCTCTGCACGCGGTGCGTGCGGGTGAAGCGCGGATCGGTGAAGTCGCGCCCCACCACGCGCTCCCGAATGAAATCGATCAGCGCGTCGGCCTTGGCATCCACATCATCCTTGTTGAGCAGCACCTCGGCGAACTGCAGCACTTCGGTGAGCCCCCACGTCAACGGCGTCACCGACTCGGCGAGATCGGGATGCGAACGCAGCGTATTGAGCGCGTGCCCGCGTGCAGTGTAGGGGGCGAAGTACTGCACCTGCTGGAAGGGCGTGGCCGGCACCTGCAGCAGGTCGTACAACTCGCGATCGGCATCGTCGATCTGGCCTGGCTGATCGAGGAAGCAGAGGTCCGGCCCCTTCACGTTGAAGCAGACGGCCGCAATGCGGCCGCGATGGGCCGGAAAGTGGGCGAACGTCGCCTGCAGCAACCACTCCACGGCACTCGTCTTGGTGGCGAGCCCCGACACACCGGAGATGTTGAGATGGGCCGCTTCGGGGCCCACCAGAAAATCCGCATCCACGAAGATCGGCGAGCGCATCCCCCCCGCCTTGTACACACCGATCGGAATACCAGTCGGCGTCGCGCCGCGCAGATAGGCATCCATCCGCAGCGCCACCGCCACGTCGGCATCGTCGGCGAGATAGACCGCACCCATCGGCACCGGCTGCAGCGGCTCTTCGGGCACGTGACGCAGCACCTGCGCGGTGTAGAGGCGGATCTCGGTGCGCGCGGTGGGCACCGGCGGCCCATCGGCGGGCACCCCGTCGTATCCCAGCACATCATGCAGCGGCGACTGCACATCGGAGTAGCTCACCGCCTCGGTGACCACGCCGTAGACGCGCGGGATGGCGGCCTCCACCGGAATGGTGCCCTCCACCCGCACGATCGTCCCGATGCCGATGGGGGCATCGAGCGCGGTCCAGAAATGAAACGCGTGCGGCGTGTTGGGCTGACGCTCGGTGGCAACCACCCGCCCCAGTGGCGCGGGGTTCACGGGCGTCGGGGATGCGTGAGAAGCAGTCACAGCGCGCTACCGAAGAGGCGGAAAACCGCGGACGACAGATCAGACACCGAGCACGGCCTGCAGATACGATTCAACCGCGTGCACGCCGTAGCTGAGCGTATCCCAGCGCGCGTCGGGGAGCGAGAGCGGCGCACGTTCCAGCAGAATGCCCGCTGACAGCCGGTCACAGTGCGCCGTGAAGGCCTCCCAGTCGGCGTCCGCCACCGGCGGGGCCACTTCGACGCGCACCAGGCCAAAGAGCGGATCGGCCGCCGCACCATCGCGCAGTCGCAGGTACCAGCTCGCGACCGCCCGGCGCGCGGCGTGCCCGACGAGAAACGCGGGCGACCGTTCGCCACTCCGCAGCGAGAGCACGGCGGACACGGCCGCCTCGTCGCCGTAGAGCGTGGTATGAGACTTCACCACGCCAAACGCGCGGGCGCCGGCATCGATGGCCAGATTGCCGGCGATGCCCCCGTCGATCCAGAGCCACGGGTCGGGTGACGCGGCCGCGCCAGGGTGCAGGCCCTCCGCCTCGGCGACCCAGGCGGCGGCGAGTTGGCGCTCCAGGCGTTCGCGCTCCAGTGCCACCAGTTCGAGGGCGCGGGCGCGCAGGGCATGGGGGTGCAGCAGCACCGGTCCGTTGCCGGCGGCGGCTGATGCATCAATCACCGGCAGGCCACTCTCGGCGAGCTGGGCAAACGCGGCTTCACCGACGCGATCGCGCGCCACGAGGAGCATCCGCGCCACCCGTGGCGCATGCCACGTCTGCAGCTGGCGGTCCACCCGTTCGCGAATCGCGGCCGCCACACTCGCAAAAATGACGGGGGCATGCCCGACGTGTCCGAGCAGTCGACTCCGCTGCACGCCATCGAGGAACGCCCCAACCAGCGGTGCGGCGGCCGGCGTGAGCCGGCGGGCGCCGGGGGGCTCGAGCGGGGTACAGGCCGCGATGACCGGCGGCTCACCGCCCGACAGACTCAGGCGTTCGAGCGACGGGCCATCGAGTACTGGCGCTCCGCCCGCGAGCAGCGGCCGAAGGGCCCGCAGGGCGTCCGGCAGTGACGGAAGAGGCGGGGCAGCGGTCACGTGGGGGAGGCTATCGCGCCCCGTCCCCGCGCACAACGGCGCGCACACCCGGCGGCGGCGCGGCCGTAGACTTCCGGTCGTTGTCGGACGAAACTGCCTACTGTGATGATTCCCCTGTTCCTTCGCCGGCGCCCTGTGGCCGCCTGGCTTCGTATCACCCTCACGCCCGCGCTGCTGCTGGCGTCCGCCGGGCTGAGCGCCTGCGACAGCCTCAAGGCGCGTCTCAACCCACAGACCGGGGATCCGGTCTGGCAGGGGGACAGCTCGCTTGTGGCGGGGCGTCCGGATGTCGTGTATCGCGTCGTGCGCGACAAGGCCGGGACCAAGATCATCCCGGTGGCGACCGGTGGCACCACCGGGTTCGAGCCGATGCTCATGAGCGATCGCGGGTGGCGGCTGTTCGATCTCGAGTACATGCACAGCAGCAAGTCGGTCGTCCCGGTACGCGGTGGCGATCTGTTGCCGCCGGTGCCGATCCGCCGGGGCATGTGGGAGGGCGCGGCGCTCGACACCCTCGCCGGCTGTCAGGTGATGCCGCCGGCGGCGCTCGTCGATCTGCCCGCCGATGTGCAGCTGGTCGCGAGCGGCAAGGATCTCAAGCCCGCCGCGGTGGCGCCGCTGGAAGGGAGCGCGCGCGATGTGGCTCTCAGCTCCATCGCCACGCTCATCGCGCCCTCCGCCGGCATCGCGCCGTCGATGATCGGCCGCTACCAGCGCAACGTCTTCATCGTGCCCACCGGCGCATCACGCACCGAAACGATCGTCGTCACCTACGACGATCCCGATGCGCTCCCCGACAGCATCCCCCCCATCGCGCAGCGCCCGCGTCACCTCATCGTGGTGCTCGACAAGGGCGTCTACGGCTTCAAGCCCACCTACGTGTTCAAGACCGTGGGCAACGCCAAGGACCAGCCGCGCCGCCGCTTCCTGGGCGCCTTCGATGCCGATCATGACGGCAAGGCGGAACTCTTCTTCGGCCTGCAGGATCCGAAGTGGACGCTCGTCACCTATGCCCTCAAGTGGGACATCGATGCGTGGCATGAGCAGTTCAAGTACGAACGGGCGCGATGCCACGGGTGAGGAGAGCGGGCGGACAGTCCGCATTCTAGGAGCCAGGGGGAAGGGCTAAGGGGGGAGTGATCGGACTTCCCCCTCAGCCCTCCCCCCTGGCTCCTGAATTGCGATGCCAGCCCTACTCTACTCCTATGTCCCATGCCTGCTCGAGATCCCGCTTGCTGTAGGCGCGGAACGCGGTGAGCGTCTGCGTGCGGATGATCCCGGGGACCTTGGCAAATTCCTGCGTCACGACCGTGGCGATCTGCTCGAGATCGGGGACGCGGACAATGGCCACGAGATCCCAGGCGCCTGAGACCGAGTAGACCTCACTCACGCCGCCGATACCGGCCAGCGCGGTGGCGCAGGCGGTGATGTGCTTGGGATCCGCCTGAATGAGAACGATGGTGGTGATCATGCAGCCGACTCCGGTCAGGCAGTGAGACAGCGAGCCATGCGCGTCACCCCGTCGACGGCAACCGACTCGGTCGTGGCATAACTGGCGCGTACCCAGCCAGGCGTGAGAAACGCACTGCCCGGCACGCACGCGACCTGATACTCGTCGAGCACCGCCGCGGCGAACGCGGCCCCGGGATCGGCGGCGCCGCGAAAGCCCTCGACGTTCATGTACACGTAGAAGGCCCCCGCCGGGTGCACGTAGCGCACGCCGGGGAACGCCGCGAGGGCGCGCACCACCGCGTCGCGACGCTGACGGAAGCTCGCGACCATGGCGTTCACCGCCGCGTCGGCTTCCTCTACCCGTGACATGGCCGCCAGCGTGGCGTACTGCGAAATCGAACTCGCGTTCGATGTGGTGTGCCCCTGGAACGCCGTCATCGCCTTGCTCACCGCGACCGGCGCGATCGTCCAACCGATCCGCCACCCGGTCATGGCGTACGCCTTCGCGACGCCGTTCACCACGATGAGATTCTCGCGCGTCGGCGCCAGCTCGAGCGACGAATGTGCCCCACCCTCATACGCGATACGGCGGTAGATCTCGTCGGCGATCATCCACCATCCCCGCTCGGCGGCGAGCGCGAGAATCGCGCGCAGCTCGTCAGCGGTGTACACCGCGCCGGTGGGGTTGCTCGGTGAGCAGAGCATCACGCCCTTCGTGCGCGGCGTGGCGGCTGCGGCAAGCATGTCGGCGGTGACCTTGAGCGAGTTCGCCGGATCGCCGTACACGGGGACCGCCGTCGCGCGCGCCAGATCGACCATCTCGTAGTAGCTCATCCACGCCGGCGTCGGGATCAGCACCTCATCACCGGGGCCAAAGCAGCACACGCAGGCGTTGTAGAGCGACTGCTTGGAGCCATTCGAGACCACCACCTCGGCGGCGGTCACCGGGGCGCCCTGGGCCTGCAGCCGGTTCGCGTCGGCGGCGATCGCCTCGCGAAGGGGCGGGATCCCTTCCGTGGACGTGTAGTGCGTGTGGCCGGCGTTCATGGCGTCCACGGCCGCATCCCGGATGAACTGCGGGGTATCGAAGTCCGGCTCCCCCGCCCCGAGGTCAATGACCGGCTGGCCGGCGGCGCGAAGCGCGCGGGCCTTGGCCGCCACGGCCAGGGTGGCTGACTCCTTCAGGCGGGCGATGTTGGCCGACGGCTGGAACAGCAGCGACATGAAAGGGACGACATCGAGGGTGATTTTCCCGACGGAACCAGCTAGGTTCCATGGTTCGGCCGGTGGATGGACCAGTCCGGACGAGTGTCGCCCGCAATTAAGCGTGCGCCACGGGAGGGCGCCACGCGTGGGTTCCTCAGGGAAACGCGGGCGATCGAGAGGCGTCATTGGGACGCGCAGCGCCGACCGTTGGGCGGTCGGCCTTTTCTGACAACTGACGGAGCGGGACGTGAGCGAGCAGGAACGGGAAGAGACGTCGCCAGGGGCGACGCGGAGCCAGCACGTGGTGCTGCAGGGACCCGCCGATGTGCGGATGATGGCCGCTGCCATGCGGCCGGGGATTGAACGGAGCCGTGCGGGTGGCCAGGACGCCGCCCCGACCTGCCTGGTGATCACGCCCACGCCCGATCAGGCGCTGACCGCGGCCGATCAGGCCCGTCGCCTCCTCAGTGATGATGCCGCCCGCGTCGTGCCCGTCTCGGGCGTGACCCGCGCCCGCCGCGTTCTCGCCGCCGGTCCGGTGGCCGTGGTGACCGGCGCGCCGAGCGACCTGCTCGCGCTCCGCCGTGATGCGGCCCTCGACCTCGAGCAGTTGCAGACGGTGGTCATCATCGGCCTCGACGAGATCCTTGCCAACGGCGGCGCCGACACGCTGCAGACGCTCCTCGGGGATGCCCCGGGTGACGTCGGCCGTGTCGCCACGCTCGACAGCGAGTCGCCGGAGACCGAGGCGTTCCTCGAGGCGCAGATGCATCGCGCCCGCCGCATCGCCCCGCCCCTCGTGGGCGATGCGCCGCTCGCCGTCACGCCGCGCTTCGTGATCACGTCGGCCGCCGGCCGCGCGGAAGCGCTGCGCGCGGTGCTCGACGAGACCGACCCGCCGTCGCTCGCCGTGGTCGCCCATACCGATCAGGGGGTCCAGCAGGCCACGGATGCGCTGACGCGCCTCGGGCTTACGGTGGACGGTCTGCTCGTGCAGGTGGTGCGCCAGCCCACCGCGCAGCACGTCGCGATGACGGTGCTCTGGGAAGCGCCCACGTCGTATGAAGCCCTCGCCGAAGCGCTGGCCGTGCGTCCGGTCGATGCCGTCGCGCTGCTCCTCCCCGACGAGCTGCCCGCGTTCCGGCGCATGACGCACAATCTGGCCGAAGCGTGGACGCCGGCGCCGAAGAAGGCGCACGCCGAAGAGCGTGTGCAGCAGCTGCGCACCGCGGTGCGCTCCACGCTGCTCAACGGCGGCGCCACGGCGAGCGAAATGGCGCTGCTCGCGCCGCTGCTCGATTCGTACGATGCCCTGGAGATCGCCTGCGCCGCCCTGCGCCTCTACGAAGGCGCGAAGCGTGACGTGGCGGCGACCAAGGCGCGGGCCGCCGCGGCCGGTGCCAAGCCCACCGCTCCGCGCGATGCGCGTGGGGAGAGCGCGGCGACGCCAGCGTCGGGACGCCTCAAGGTGTTCCTGGCGGCCGGCAAGCGCGACGAGGTGCGCGTCGGTGATATCGTGGGCGCCATCGCCAACGAGGCGGGAATCCCGGGCGAGCGGATCGGCCAGGTGGAGCTGTACGAATCGCACACGACCGTGGAACTCGCGGCCGATGATGCCGCCAAGGTGGTTGAGGCACTCAGCGGTGCCACGCTGCGTGGCCGTCGCTTGAGCGCCCGCATCGATGAACGCGGCGGCGAGCGTGGTGGGGCGCGCGGTGGTGACCGTGGCGGTGATCGCGGCGGCCGAGGGTTCGGTGGGCCGCGTGGCGGTGGTGACCGCCCGCGCTTCGGTGGCGATCGGAGCGACCGCGGTGACCGCGGGGATCGCGGCGAGCGGCCGCGCTTTGGCGGTGGCGACCGGTCGGGCTCGCGCGGCGAGCGTCCGGCGCGCAGCTTCGATCGGGGCGACGATCGCGGGGATCGCGGTGGGCGGGGCTTTGGTGGCCCGCCGCGCGGCGGGAACCGTCCGGTGCGCGCCGACGATGAACGTCGCGCGTTCGGCGATCGTCCCATTCGCGAACGCACCGAGAATCGCGCTGAGTGGTCGGAGCGCGCCGAGCGCATGAAGCATGCGAAGCGGCCGCCGCGTCGTCCGTTTGGCCAGGACAACCAGGAGTAAATCGTGCAGGGCAGCTTCCAGGCGTCGGGCGGCTGGATCGAGGTGGTGGCGGGCGTGATGTTCAGCGGCAAGACGGAGGAGCTCCTCCGTCGCGTGCGCCGCGCGAACATCGCCCGCAAGCGGGTGCAGGTGTTCAAATCCCATCTCGATGACCGGTACGCCGGCCTGTGGGCCGTCTCCAGTCACGACAAGCGCACGTTCGATGCGACGCCGGTGGATTCGTCGTCGCAGATCATGCTACGCCTCGATCCGATGGCGCAGGTCATTGCCATCGACGAAGCGCAGTTCCTGGATGCCGGTGTGGTGCAGGTGGCCACGGCGCTCGCGGAACGCGGGCGCCGCGTCATCTGCGCCGGCACCGACACCGATTTCCGCGGCGAGCCCTTCGGCGCCATGCCGCAGCTCATGGCCGTGGCCGAGGTCGTCGACAAGCTGCACGCGATCTGCGTGCTCTGCGGCTCGCCGGCCAGCCGCAATCAGCGGCTCATCGACGGCAAACCCGCCCCCTACGATTCGCCGGTCATCATGGTGGGCGCGGCGGACTCATACGAGGCCCGCTGCCGGGCCTGTCATATCGTGCCGCGGCGCGACGAGGCCCAGCAGCAACTGCTGTAGCCACGGCGCCTAACGCGCGCTGTGCGCGCACGCTGTGCGCGTGCGCGATGCGTGTACGCTCTGCGCGCGGGTTACCCGCGCGCGTTGGCGATCAGGCGCGCGAGATCGGGTACGGCAAAGGGCTTGGGGAGAAACGGCACGCCGCGCGCATCCAGTCGCGCGCGCGCGTCCGGATTCACCACATAGCCGCTGATCGCGGCCACCGGCAGCCCGGCGTACTGCACCTTCACCGCATCGATCAGATCGAGCCCGGACATTCCCGGCATGGTGAGGTCGGTGAGCATCAGGGACACGTCGGGCGCGCGCTGCGCCAGGAATTCCAGCGCTTCGGCGCCGGAGCCCACGACGTAGACGACCTCGCCCAGCTTCTCGAGCATGCGGCGCCCGAGATCGCGCAGCATCAGGTCATCATCCACGAGCAGAATGCCACCCGTACGCGTATCCGCCGGTTCGGTGCGCACCATGGGCATGCCCAGCGGCGGCGTCCCCGCGGCCGGCAGATGGAGGCGTACGGTCGTGCCTTCGTTCGGGGCCGACTCGCACTCGATGAAACCGCGGATCTGGTGCACCATGCCGTGCACCGACGCGAGCCCCATCCCGCGATTCGCGCCGAACGGCTGCGTGGAGAAGAAGGGCTCGAAGAGCCGCGCCCGAATCTCTTCCCGCATCCCGAGGCCGGTGTCGGCAACGGTGAGCACCGCAAACGGACGCGGGCGCGCATCCTCACGCGACTCGTGCGGATGCCGCACGGAGGTCATCGCGGTCCGCAGCGTGAGCGTGCCACCGGTGGGCATGGCCGCGCGCGCATTGTCGGTGAGTGCGCGCAGGGCATCGAGCAGACGCGTGCGGTCAACGGAGGCGATGACTGGCGTCGGACTCAAATCCAGCTTGACGGCGATCGCGAGCGGGAACTCCTGCCGGATGATCGGCAGCTGATCCTTGAGCAGCGCACCCAGATCCACCGGCTCGGTGCGCAGCAGCTGGCGCCGCCCCACCGCGAGCAGCCGACGCGTGAGCTCTTCGGCGCGCGTGGTGGCCCGATCGATCGCAGCAACATCTTCGATCTGCGGATTGTCCTCACCCAGACCGTCGCGCAGGAACATCGTGGCGCCACGAATGACCGTCAGCAGGTTGTTGAAGTCGTGCGCGATGCCGCCTGCCAACTGCGCCACCGCTTCCAGCTTCTGCGCCTGCCGCAACCGTTCTTCCGACGCGCGTTCATCGGTGACATCGGTGAACACCGCCACCGACGCATACGGACGCTGCTCCCCCGGTCGGGTCAGCGGATCGGCCGTGACGCTGAGCCACGCGAAGATGTCATCGCCGCGCCGAACGCCCATGATCTGCCGGGGCTGACTCACACCGCTGCGGAGCGCCACCATGGCCGGATGCTCGGCGGCCGGCCATTCGGAGCCATCTTCACGCACCGCCTGCCAGTCGCGATCGACCGGCTTCTGTCCCATGAGCTGCGCGGCCGTCAGACCGAGAATACGCTCGGCACTGGGATTGCAGATGCGAATGGCGCCGGTCTCATCGTGCAGCACCACGCCTTCGCGCATGCCCGCAATCACGGCGCGGAACCGGACTTCCGACTCGCGCAACTGCCGCTCGGCGCGCACGCGGTCGGAGATGTCGTGAATGATGAGATGCAGCACGCGGCGCTGCGAAATCCGGGCGACGCCAATGAATGCTTCGACCTGACGCGTCTCGCCGATCGCGATGCGGTGCTCCCGTTGTACGCGGAGGCCGGTGCCCACCGGGATGCTCGCGGTCAGCTCGCGCCAATGCTCCAACGAGATCGTCTCGAGATCGGTGACGAACATCGTGGTCAGAATCGCGCGCGGCCATCCGTAGAACGCCTCGGCGGCCGGGTTGGCGTCGACGATGGCGGCGGTTTCAACATCGGCCAGGAGCTGAATGGCGCCGTTGTTCTCGAACAGCTGGCGATGCCGGGCTTCACTCGCTTCCAGCGACAGGCGCTCGAGGTGCTGCGCCGTGACATCCCGCGAGCTGATGGCCACACAATCGGTATCCACCGGCACCAGCTGGCGCTGGAGCCAGCGGGCCGGCTGATCCGCGGTGGGGGCGAGCTGGGTGGCTTCCAGTGGCTGCTGCGAGATCACCACGCGACAGCACTGGTCCCACAGCCCCCAGTCGAGACTGCGCGGGAATCGCTCGAAGAGCGAGGCGCCAATCAGCGCTTCCCGCGTCCCCTCGACCATATCGGCCGCGCGCTGATTGGCGTGCAGGATCCGGAAGTCGGCGATCCGGCCATCCTCCGCGCGCACGGCACGGGCGAGCACGAACGCGTCAAAGCCCGCGTCGAGCACGCCGCGCAGACGGGATTCGGAGGTGGCGAGGACTTCGGAGGTCGCCTGTTGCGCACGACTGGCCCAAACCGTCACATCGCTGGCACGCCAGAGCCACTCCCGGCCAAAGGGCGAGCGCACGAAGGAGCAGGCGTAGACGCGGGCATCGGCGCCGTCACCCACGCGCAGCTCGGTTGACTCGGACGCGGTGGCGGCGGGGTCCGTTGGCGGATCGAGCAGGCGCGGTGGGAGGACCCCGCCGGCGAAGAGGCGCTCGGCGCTCTGATTGATCCCGAGGATCTGGCCACCCTCGTCGACGACGAGCAACGGCTCGCCCAGCGCGTCATGCGCGGTCAACAGGTCGGCGAGCCGAGAATCCACGGGCGGCGGCGGAACGGGGAAAGGGCGGGTGGGATGCCCGAATGTTAACGGAGACAGCGAGTTGCGGCACCATCACCACCCCCGGTGACGGGGCGCCCCAGACCCGGGCTGTGACGCTGAAACCCATCGCCTCGTCAAGGGGGTGATGTCATCGGCCCTTTCTCTCACTTCCTTCGAACGGATCGTCGCATGGGCGTAATCGCGACGCTGCTCGCGCACGAATCACGGCTGGCCCGACTTCGCTCGGCCGCCCGTGACCGCTATCGCTTCGTGCCGTGCGAAGACTGGACCTCGTTGACCCGCGCCTGTGAGCGCGGGCCGATCAACGTGGTCGTCTTCGACCTCTATGTCGACGGTCGCGCTGATTTCGAGCGTGTCCGCCAACTCCGCGTGCGGGTTCCCCGCGCAGCGCTTGTGGCCTATGTCGATGTCTCGCGCGAACGCGCGAAGGACATGTTCGACGCCGGCCGCTGCGGCATCGACGTGCTCGTCGTCGCCGATGAAACCGACACGCCGCAGATCCTGGCGGCGCTGCTCGATCAGGCCGAGGCGCGCAGCGTCTCGAGCTTGCTCAAGCCGCACCTCGCGGGCCTGCGCAGTGTGGTGCGCGACGCCGTCATGCTGTCGGTGACGCGTGCGCATGAGCGCCTGACGCCAGACAGTCTGGCCCGTCTGATCGCCGTGTCGCGTCGCCTGCTGTCGAAGCGACTCGAAGGCGCGCAGCTGCCGCCGCCGCATCAGCTGCTGACGTGGGGGCGCCTCATCGTGGCCGCCAGCATGCTCGAAGACGGCTCCCGCAGCGCCGACGGCGTGGCCAGCGCCCTCGACTTCCCGTCGGGCTCGGCCTTCCGCAACACCTGCCAGCGCTACCTGGGATGCACACCGCACCAGATCCGCCTCCGCGGCGGTGCGCAGTGGGTGATTCAGGAGCTGCTCGTGAATCGCGAGAAGCGCCGGCAAGTCGCCGATCACGAAGACGACGTGCACGACTCGCAGGCCGCCTGAGCGCGACGCCGCGAATCGGTACCAGCAAAGGGCCCCGGCAACGCCGGGGCCCTTTGCTGTTCCCCCCGGGCCCGAAGCTGATCGGCCGCCACGCAGTATCTTGCGACCATGCTCAGCCTCGCCCTGACCGGCAACATTGCCTCCGGCAAGTCCACGGTGGCCCGTCTGCTGGCGGCGCATGGCGCCACGATCATCGATGCCGATGTCCTGGCCCGCGACGCCGTGGCGCCGGGCACGGCGGGGCTGGCCGCCGTGGTGCAGCGCTTCGGCCGCGGCGTGCTCGACGCCGATGGGGCCCTGGACCGCGCCGCGCTGCGGGCCATTGTCTTTGCGGATCCGGCGGCGCGTGCCGCCGTCAATGCCATCGTCCACCCCGAAGTCGCCCGCCTGCGCGAGCGGGCGCTCGCCGCCGCCCGGACACGCGGCGACCGGATCGTGATCTCCGACATCCCGCTGCTGTTCGAGGTCGGGCTCGAGCGCGCCTTCGACGGCGTCATTCTGGTGGATGCGCCCGAGGCGGAGCGCGAAGCCCGGCTGGTGCGCGACCGTGGCCTGACCCCGGCCGATGCGCAGGCGATGATCGCCGCCCAATGGCCGGCCAGCCGGAAGCGGCCGGGGGCGCGCTGGATCCTTGAAAACGACGGGACGCCGGAGGCACTCACGGCTCAGGTCGAGGCGCTCTGGCGCACGCTTCAGGCGCTCGCCCCGCTTCCGGAATCGGGCTCCGTGGCGGATACTTCGGCCTGAGATTTCTTCCACCCTCTGGAGCCCCTGTGTCGAACATCCCCAGCGACCTGCGCTATACGAAGGAGCACGAGTACGTCCGCTCGACCGCCGAGGCGGGCGTCGTCTACATCGGTATCACCGACTACGCTCAGGGCGAGCTCGGCGACATCGTGTACGTCGAACTGCCGAAGGTCGGCGCCACGTACGGGTCGCACGACGTGTTCGGTACGGTGGAAGCGGTGAAGGCGGTCTCCGAGCTGTTCATGCCGGTCGCCGGCGAAGTGCTCGAAGTGAACGGCCGCCTCGACGGCGAGCCGGCGCTCATCAACACCGATCCGTACGGCGATGGCTGGATGATCAAGGTGAAGGTGACGGGCGGCGACGCCGACCTGATGTCGGCCGACGCCTACAAGACGCAGCTCGGCGAATAAGCGGCGCGCTGCGGTCGCTGCATCGAGGGCGCTCCCGAGTCGGGGCGCCCTTTGGCGTTCTTGCGGTCCGTGCGTGGGTCGTGACGGCGGTCTCGTGGACGATCGCCTCTCCCGGGTTGGGCAATCGCCTGCGGCAATTCCCAAGCCGGGAGAGCTCGACCGTCCACGAGACCGCCGCCACTCCCTAGGCCCCCGACCTCACACGCACACCTGGGGGCGCTCCCCACCTCCGGCCCAGTTGGCGCGCTCCGCAGGAGCCGCGCCCCGCAGTGCAGCGCGGTCGGGAATGCGAAGCGGGCGGCGGTGTCGCGACCGAGGGAAGCTCTCCGGGCTTGGGAAGCGCCGCAGGCGGTTCCCAACCCCGGAGAGGGCCCTCGGTCGCGATACCGCCGCCCGCCCCCGCTCAGCCGAAGCCGAGCCCACCACTCACCACGCGCGACTCACACCGTCGGCGCGTACTCCTCCACCGGCGGACACGCGCACACCAGGTTGCGATCGCCAAACGCGCTTTCGACGCGACGCACCGTCGGCCAGAACTTGCGGTCGCGCGTCCACTTGGTCGGATACGCCGCCTGCGAACGCGAGTACGGATGCGTCCACGCGTCGGCCGTGCAGTGCGCGGCCGTGTGCGGCGCGTTCTTGAGGACGTTGTCCTCGCGATCCGCTTCGCCACGCTCGATCGCCGCGATTTCTTCGCGCATGCCGATCATCGCTTCGATGAAGCGATCCAGCTCCGCCTTCGACTCGCTTTCCGTGGGCTCGACCATCAGCGTGCCGGCCACCGGGAACGACAGCGTCGGCGCGTGGAAGCCGTAGTCCATGAGCCGCTTGGCCAGATCTTCCGCTTCGATGCCGGCGACCGTCTTGAGCGAGCGCGTATCGAGAATGCACTCGTGCGCCACCAGGCCGTTCTGGCCACGATAGAGCACCGGGTAGTGCCCTTCGAGCTTCTTGGCGATGTAGTTGGCGTTGAGGATCGCGACCTTCGTGGCGAGGGCGAGCCCTTCGCCGCCCATCAGCTTGATGTACACGTACGAGATGGGCAGGATGCTCGCGCTCCCCCACGGCGCCGCCGAGATCGGACCGATGGCGGTGCTGTCACCGAGCGACACGACCGGATGCGTAGGGAGGAACGGCACCAGCTGCTTCGCCACGCCGATCGGCCCCATGCCCGGGCCACCGCCGCCGTGCGGGATGCAGAACGTCTTGTGCAGGTTGAGGTGGCACACGTCCGCGCCGAGATCCCCCGGGCGCGACACGCCGACCATGGCGTTCATGTTCGCGCCGTCCATGTACACCTGCCCACCGTGCTGATGAATCAGCGCGGTGATGTCCTTGATGCTCGCCTCGAACACGCCGTGCGTGCTCGGATAGGTGACCATCAGCGCCCCGAGGTTGGCCGAATGCTGCTCGGCCTTCGCCTTGAGATCGGCCAGATCGATGTTGCCGTCGGCGTCGGTCTTCACGACCACCACCGAGAAGCCGGCCATGACCGCCGACGCCGGGTTGGTGCCGTGTGCGCTCTGCGGGATGAGACACACCGTGCGATGCGCCTCGCCGCGCGCCTGATGATACGCACGAATGACCAGCAACCCCGCATACTCGCCCTGCGAACCAGCGTTCGGCTGCAGCGAGACACCGGCAAAGCCCGTCACCTCGGCCAGGTCCTGCTCGAGCTCGGCGAACATCTGCGCATAGCCCTGCGCCTGCTCACGCGGCGCGAACGGATGCAGCTGCCCGAACTCGGGCCACGTCACCGGGATCATCTCGGCGGTGGCATTGAGCTTCATCGTGCACGACCCGAGGGGGATCATGCCGTGCACCAGCGAAAAGTCCTTCGCCTGCAGCGAGTAGAGATAGCGGAGCATCTCCGTCTCACTGTGGTAGCGATGGAACGTCGGGTGCGTGAGGAACGGCGTCACGCGGCGGAAGCGCTCGTCGTAGCGCGCATCCACGCTGGCCGCCACATCGGCGTAGGTGAAATCCACCGCCGCGCCCGAATTGAAGACCGTCCAGAGGTCCACGATGTCCTGCTCGGACGTCGTTTCGTCGAGTGCGACCGTGAGCGTGCCGGGCTCGAGCACCCGCAGATTCAGCTGGTGCTGCGTGGCGGCGGCGAGGATGTCATCCTGGCCATGCGCCCCCACTTCCACGCGGATCGTGTCGAAGAAGTGCTCGTGCGTGATGGCGAAGCCGAGCTTCTCGAGCCCCGCCGCGAGCGTGACGGCACGCGTGTGCACCCGCTCGGCGATCTCCGTCAGTCCCGCCGGGCCATGGTAGACCGCGTACATGCTCGCCATCACGGCCAGCAGCACCTGCGCCGTGCAGACATTGCTGGTCGCCTTCTCGCGGCGGATGTGCTGCTCGCGCGTCTGCAGCGCCATGCGCAGCGCCGGCGCACCTTCGACATCGCGCGAGAGCCCGATGATGCGCCCCGGCAGCAGCCGCTTGAACTCGTCCTTCGTGGACAGAAACGCCGCGTGCGGGCCGCCGTAGCCCATCGGCACGCCGAAGCGCTGCGAGCTGCCGACCACGATGTCGGCGCCCCACTCCCCCGGCGGCGTCAGCAGGCACAGCGCGAGCAGATCGCTCGCCACGATCACCATCGCACCGGCCCCATGCACCTGTTCGGTAATCGCGCGATAGTCCACGACCGCGCCATCCGTGCCGGGATACTGCAGCAGCACGCCGAACGTCGTCTCGTCAGCCGTGAGCGTGCGCGGATCGACCACCTTGACCTCGACGCCGCGCGCGTGGGCGCGCGCTTCGACCACCGCAATCGTCTGCGGGTGGCAGTCGTTCGCGACGAGCAGCACGTTGCGCGTGGCGCTCCCCTTGGCGCCGTAGGCCAACGCCATCGCCTCGGCGGCGGCGGTGCCTTCATCGAGCAGCGACGCGTTCGCGATCTCGAGCCCGGTCAGGTCGATGATCATCGTCTGATAATTCAGCAGCGCCTCGAGACGCCCCTGCGCGATCTCGGCCTGGTACGGCGTATACGCCGTGTACCACGCCGGATTCTCCATCACGTTCCGCAGAATCACGTTCGGCGTGTGCGTACCGTAGTACCCCATGCCGATGAACGAGCGATACACGCGGTTCTTCGCCGCGATCGCCTTGAGCGACGTGAGCACCTCCGCCTCGGTGCGCTCGGGCCCGGTGGCCAGCGTAGCGCGGAAGCGGATCTGCTCGGGCACGACCGCGTCGATGAACGCATCGAGCGAGTCGTATCCAAGCGCCGCGAGCATCTCCCGCTGTTCAGCGGAGCTCGGACCCACGTGGCGCGAAATGAACGAATCGACCGCGGAGGGCGCGGACGAAGGGGTGCGCGTGGCCATGACCATCCTCGGGGGAGAAAAGCAGACCGGGCAGGCGCCGGTCGGTGCAAGCGTCGGAGCGGTGGGCCGATCGCGTCGCACGCGACGGCCGGCTGATAATTTAACGCCGATGCACGCCATGCCGATGACCGATCTGCCCACCACCTGGGCCATCTGGCGCGATGGCGCGGCCGACGGTGCGACCAACATGGCCACCGACGCCGCGCTGCTGGCCACAGTCCAGACTGACCGCATGGTGTGGCGCTGGTACGCGTGGGAGACCCCGACCATTTCGTTCGGGCGTCACGAAGCCACGTCCGGACGCTTCAGCGCGGCGAGCGTGCGGGCGGCCGGTCTGGACGCCGTGCGTCGCCCCACCGGGGGGCGCGCGTTACTGCATGCCCGCGAGGTCACCTACAGCGTCACCGGTCCGCTGCCCGCCCACGTGGGATGGCGGGCCGCCTACGACGCGATCAACCGCCTGCTGCTCGCCACCTTGCACGCGGTGGGTGTGCCCGCCGAGCTGGCCGGCGCGGCACCGGCCCTCCCGCCGGATGGCCCGGTGTGCTTCGAAGCACCGGCCGAAGGCGAGATCGTGGTGGACGGGCGCAAGCTGGTCGGGAGCGCCGTCTGGCGGCAGGGCGGCGGCTATCTGCAGCACGGCAGCATTCTCTGGCACGACGATCAGGCGCGCCTCGCCGACGCGGCACAGCACCCCCTCCCGCTCGCGCCGCCGGCCGCGGCCCTGGCGCAGATCGCCCCCCTGGTCACCGCGGCGACACTGGCGGACGCGCTCGAAGCCGTGCTGCCGACGTGGGCGCCGCACGCGCGCGATGTGACATGCCAGCCCTTTGCGCCGTCTGCCGACGTCCAGCGCGCCATCGCATCACAGCGCGGGCACTTCGCCGATCCGTCGTGGCTCTGGCGCCGCTGAGGCGCAGCGGGCATCGTACCTCGTCGGCGTCACGCCCGTTGTCAGCCCGGTGATGGCCGATTCCGTTCCGCTTCTCGCTCCGATCCTCATGCGACTGTCGCCCCTCCGGTCCCTCGTTCTGCTTCTGGCCCCGGTCCTGGCTGCCTGTCGTGGCGACGGGGCGCCCGCCGGTGGCAGCGATATCGGCGGCACCCTCATCGCCGTCTCGGCGCGTGAGCCGGCCACCCTGATGCCGCCGCTGGTCAGTGGCAGCGAAGGCGGGGCCGTGGTGAGTGCCCTCTTCGACAAGCTGGCCAACCTCGGGCCGGCCCTCGAGACCCATGGCGACTCCGGCTTCGTGCCGCGACTCGCCCGCACGTGGCAGTGGGCACCGGACTCGCTGTCCATTGCCTTCCAACTCGATTCCACCGCCCGCTGGCACGACGGCCAACCCGTCAGCGCGGCCGATGTGCGCTTCACCTTCCGCGTGTACAGCAGCGACTCGGTGGGCGCCGAAGCCGCGTCGTTTCTGGGCAACATCGATTCGGTCACCACCCGCGACGCTCACACGGCGGTCTTCTGGTTCAAGCGCCGCATGCCGCAGCAGTTCTACGACGCCACCTACCACATGTATGTGCTGCCGTCGCATCTGCTCGACAGCGTGCCGCTCACCCGTCTCGCCGAAAGCGCCTTTGGTCGGGCCCCCGTCGGGACCGGGCGGTTCCGCTTTGTGCGGTGGGATCCCAAGCAGCGCATCGAAATCGCCAGCGATACCGCCAACTACCGCGGTCGCGCCAAGCTCGATCGGGTCGTGTGGACATATGTGCCCGACTTCGGGGCGGCCACTGTCAAGTTGTTCTCCGGAGAGGCGGACTTCTTCGAGAACATTCTCCCGGAGAATCTGCCGCAGGTGGCGCAGACCCCGACGCTGCGGGTCGTGAACAATCGCGATCTGCGGTACTACTTCCTGGGCTTCAACCTGCGGGATCCGAAGAACCCGGCGGCTCCCAATCCGATCTTCGCCGACCTCCGCGTGCGGCGCGCGCTGTCCATGGCGGTGGATCGGCAGACGCTGGTGCGCAACGTGCTCGACTCGCTCGGCGAAGTGGCGCTGGCCCCGGCGCCGCGCGCGCTCATTCCCGATACCACAGCCATCAAGCCGCTCCCCTACGATGTGGCCGCCGCCAAGGCGCTGCTCGATTCGGCGGGGTGGCGTGACTCCGACAACGACGGCGTACGCGACAAGGACGGCATTCCGCTCGCCTTCGAGATGCTGTCGCCGAGCAGCAGCGGACCGCGGCGCAAGTATGCGGTGCTGTTGCAGGAGCAGTATCGCGCGATCGGTGTGAAAGCCACGCCGCTGGATCTGCCGGGCCCGGAGTTCGGCGCCCGCACCGAACAGAAGAAGTTCGACACCTACCTCGGCGGCTGGTCCCCCATCCCGGGCAACGTCGGCATGCGGCAGACGTGGGCGTCGACCGGGAGCGGCAACGACCCCAAGTACGTCAGCAAGGCGTTCGACGCGCTGCTCGACAGCGCCCTCACCACATTCGACCGCACGCAGAGTCGCGTGTACTGGGGCCGCGCCTTCCAGCAGATCATCGACGATGCGCCGGCCGTGTGGCTCTATGAACAGCACACGCCGCTCGCCGTGCACACGCGCTTCGTGCTGCCGCCGCTGCGTCCCGACGGCTGGTACACGGATCTCGCCGAGTGGCATCTCGATCCCACCAAGCCGCGGCTGGACCGCGACAACATCGGGCTCGGAGCGAAGCGCTGAGTACGCTCGCGCGACAGCTCGCGGCCCGCGTGGGCCAGGTGGTGGCCGTGACCGTGGCGGCCGCCACCTTTGCGTTCGTCGCGCTGCATCTGGCCCCGGGCGACGCGGCCAATGCCCTTGGCGACACCGCGACGCCGGCGATGCGCGAGCAGCTGCGACAGACCTATGGGCTCGATCAGCCCCTGCCGACGCAGTATCTGCGATGGGTGCTGACGCTGGCCCGGGGTGATCTGGGGATGTCGATCAGCGAACACCGCCCGGTGACAGCATTGCTGGCCACGGCGCTGCCGGCAACGGCCATGCTGGTGCTCCCCGCCTTCGCCCTGAGTGCGCTGCTGGGGATGGGCGTCGGCGTGTGGCAAGCGGCGTGGCGTTCACGCCGGCGTGACCGATGGACCGATCGGCTCCTGCTGGTGGTGTACTCGGTGCCGGAGTTCTGGCTCGCGATGACTCTGGCCCTGCTCTTTGCGCGACACTGGCATCTGTTGCCGGCGAACGGCGTGACCAGCGACACCTACGAGTACCTCGGTCCGCTCGCACAACTCAAGGACCGACTCGCGCACCTGGTGATGCCGGTCGCGGCGCTCACCGCCGTGGGCGTGGCGACGTTTGCGCGCTATCAGCGCGACAGCATGGACGACGCCCTCCGGCAACCCTTCGTCCAGACCGCCCGCGCGAAGGGGCTTGCCCGTCGGCGCGTGCTCTTCAGCACATGGCGCGTGGCCGCACTGCCAGTCGTCACCCTCGCCGGCTTGCTCCTGCCCGCCTGGCTCGCTGGCGTCGTCTTCGTGGAACAGGTCTTCGCCTGGCCAGGCGTCGGCACGCTGCTGCTGCACGCCGTGATGGCGCGCGATTACCCGGTGGTGAGCGGCATCGTGGTGGTCGGCAGTGCCCTCACCGCGACCAGTGCGGCCGCGGCGGAACTGCTGCGCGCCGTCGTCGATCCGCGCGTGCGCACCGCCACCGGCGCGCCGCGCACGGGCACCACGTGAGTGCCGCCGTGCTCCGCTCCACGCGACGTGCCGAACGACAGGCGATCGTGTTGCTCTCCCTGCTCGCCGGCGTCGCCTTGGCGGCACCGCTGCTGTCACCGTATCCGCCGAACGAACAGTTGGGACTGCTGGCCTTGCGCAGCCAGGCCCCGTCGCTCGCGCATCCGTTCGGCACCGACGCGTTCTCGCGCGATGTGCTGAGCCGGGTGCTCCACGGGGCGCAGATCTCACTCGCCGTCTCGCTGGCTTCGGTGCTCGTCGGGCTCGGGGCGGGGACCACCTATGGCGCCATGACGGCCCTCGCGAGCGGTGGATGGAAGCTGCTGCTGCGCCGCTTGCTCGACGTGGGGCTGTCCGTACCGCGCCTGCTCATGGTGCTGGCAGTGGGCGCGGTGACGGGCAAGCTCTCACTCGTGGGGCTCGTCCTGCTCCTCGGGCTGACCGGCTGGTTTGCTACGGCCCGTCAGGTTGCCGACGCACTCGACGCGCTCCGCGAGCGCGAGTTTTCGGTGGCGGCCCGGGCCACGGGGGTGCGCCCCCTCCGCCTCATCGCGCGACACCTGCTGCCGCACGTCCTCCCGATCCTCATCATCAACGGCACATTCGCCATCGCCGGCACGATCGGGCTCGAGGCGGGGCTCAGTTTTCTCGGATTGGGCGTGCAGCCGCCCACCGCCAGCTGGGGGACCATCATCGGCGACGGCGCCCCGGTCATGGACACGGCCTGGTGGATCACCGTCTTCCCGGGGATGGCTACCCTGCTGGCCGTTCTCGCCTGCAATGTGGCGGGGGATGCCTTGCGCGACCGGTTCGCGCCGGGCCACGTTGCTGAGCCGTGACCACCCCCACCGACTCCTCGCCACTGCTCAGCGTGGCCGCCCTGACCGTGACCTTTCCGGGGGCGGCGGGCCCGGTACGCGCCGTGGACACGCTGCAGTTCACCGTGGACGCCGGCGAGACCGTCTGCCTCGTGGGCGAATCCGGCTGCGGCAAGTCACTCACCGCACTCTCGCTGCTGCGCCTCGTGCCACCGCCCGGGTCGCTGGCCACCGGGAGCCGCATCGCGTTCGACGGCCGCGACCTGCTCGGGCTCGATGACGAATCGCTGCGCCAGATTCGCGGCCAGCACATGGCGATGATCTTCCAGGAGCCCATGACGGCCCTGAACCCCGTGCTGACCGTTGGCGATCAGATCGCCGAGGTCGTGCGGGTCCACACGAAGGCGTCGCGGAGCGAGGCGTGGGACCGCGCCGTCCGCATGCTGCAGCAGGTGGGGATCGCCGATGCCCCCACCCGCGCCAAACAGTATCCGCATGAGCTGTCGGGGGGCATGCGTCAGCGCGTGATGATCGCGATGGCGCTGGTGCTCTCGCCCAAGCTCGTGATCGCCGATGAGCCCACCACGGCGCTCGACGTCACGATTCAGGCGCAGATCCTCGAACTCCTGCGCGACCTGCGCGCGCGCACCGGCATGGCGCTGCTGCTCATCACCCACGACCTCGGTGTGGTCGCCGAGATGGCGTCGCGCGTGATCGTGATGTACGCCGGTCGCATCGTGGAGGAAGCGCCGGTCGGCGACCTCTTTGCCGCGCCGTCGCATCCGTACACCGAGGGGCTGCTGGCCGCCGTGCCGCGTCTCGGTGAGGAACAGGAGCGCCTCACTACCATCAGCGGATCGGTGCCGCCCCTCGGCCAGTTGTCCTCGGGCTGCGCGTTCCGCGACCGGTGCGCGCACGCGTGGGACCGCTGCGCGACCGAAGTGCCGCCGCTGTATCCGGTGAGTCCGGCCCATCGCGCCCGCTGCCATCTGGTGGATGAACCGCAGCGCCGAGCGGCGGCCGCGCACGGAGCGACCCCGTGACGACGCCGCTCGTCTCCGTCCATGGCCTGACCAAGCATTTTCCGATCCGCTCGGGACTGCTCCAGCGCGTGACCGGCGCCGTGAAGGCCGTGGACCAGGTGTCCTTCGACGTGGCCCGCGGGGAAACCCTCGCGCTCGTCGGCGAATCCGGATGTGGCAAGACCACCACCGGGCGCTCGCTGCTCCGCCTGATCGAACCCACCAGCGGCTCGGTGCACTACGACGGCACCGATCTCATGGCGCTCAAGGGCGAAGCCCTGCGCAAGATGCGCCGGCATCTGCAGATCATCTTCCAGGATCCCTATGGCTCGCTCAATCCACGGATGACCGTGGGCGCGGCGATCAAGGAAGGGCTGCTGGTGCATCGGCTGGCCGAAGGTGCAGAGGCCGACCGGCGCGTCGCGCGGTTGCTCGATGAAGTCGGCCTGCGCCCGGAGTATGCCGCGCGCTATCCGCACGAATTTTCCGGCGGCCAGCGACAGCGCGTCGGTATCGCGCGCGCCCTCGCCGTGGAACCCGGCTTCATCGTGTGCGACGAGCCGGTGTCGGCGCTCGACGTCAGCGTGCAGGCGCAGGTCGTGAATCTCCTGCGCGACCTGCAGCGGCAGCGCGGGCTCTCCTATCTGTTCATCGCGCATGACCTCGCCGTTGTCGCCCACATGGCTGATCGTGTGGCGGTGATGTACCTGGGGCGCATTGTCGAGTTGGCCCCGCGCAAGGCGCTCTTCGCGACGCCACGCATGCCGTACACGCAGGCGTTGCTGAGTGCGGTGCCGGTGCCGGTCCCCGGCGCCGAGCGTCCGCGCATTCTGCTCCCCGGCGATCCGCCGTCACCGGCGAACCCGCCGAGCGGCTGTGTGTTTCACCCACGGTGCCCGCATCCCCGCAAGGATGCGGCGTGCACGCAGATCGTTCCGCCGCTGGATGAAAAGGCGCCGGGACACTTCGTCGCCTGCATCAAGGAACCTCCCACCACCGTGTCTCCCCCGTGACCAACCCCAACGCACCGTCTACCGATCGGTCCTTCTTTGGCCATCCGAAAGGGCTCGGCCTGCTGTTCACGACCGAGATGTGGGAGCGGTTCTCGTACTACGGACTGCGTCCGCTGCTCGTGCTGTTCATGGCGGCCGCGCTCAACGAAGGCGGGTTCGGCTTCGAGCGCACGCAGGCCTCGGCCATCGTGGGCATCTACGCCGCGTGCGTCTACCTCGCCTCGCTCCCCGGCGGGTGGATCGCCGATCGCTGGCTCGGACTGCGCCGCGCCATTCTGAGTGGCGCGGTGCTCATCACGAGCGGGCACCTGGCGATCGGCTTGTCCGGCTTTGCCGGCGCCGGACTGGGCAAGACGTTTTTCTTCCTCGGGCTCGTGCTGATCGTGTGCGGCACGGGGCTGCTCAAGCCGAACATCTCGGCGATCGTGGGTGATCTGTATCCGGAAGGCGGTGCCCGTCGCGACGCCGGCTTCTCGATCTTCTACATGGGCATCAACACCGGCTCCTTCTTCGGGCAGCTGGTGACCGGGTACCTTGGCGAGAAGGTGGGGTGGCACTGGGGCTTTGGCGCCGCCGGCGTGGGCATGGCCCTTGGTCTCGTGTCGTTCTGGATCGGTGCGCCCAAGCTGCTCGGCAAGCTTGGCGAAGACATCGTGCGCGACCCCAATCCCGCCGTGCAGGCCAAGCGGGAAGGCACCGTGAAGATGGTGACGGCGGCCGGTGTCGCGGTGCTCGCCCTCGTTTTCGTGCTCGCCTACACCGGCGTCATCACGCTCGACCCGCTCGCGATCGGCGGCGCGATGACGTTCATTCTCGTCGGCATCGCGGTCGCCTTCTTCGCGTTCATCTTTGCCTTCGGCGGGCTTACCACGCAGGAGAAGAAGCGCTCGGCCGTGATCTTCGTCCTGTTCGTGTTCGCCGCGATCTTCTGGGCCGCGTTCGAACAGGCGCCGACGTCGCTGCAGCTCTTTGCCAAGGACTTCACCGACCGCCACATGTTCGGCATGGAAGTGCCGGCCACGTGGTTCCAGTCGGTCAACTCGCTGTTCATCATCATCTTCTCGCCGATCTTCGCCGCACTCTGGGTGTGGATGGCGAAGCGCGGGCTCGAGATCTCCAGCCCGTCCAAGTTCGCCCTCGGCCTCGCCTTCGCCGGCGTGGGCTTCCTGCTCATGCTGTTCGCCGCCAACGATGTCGTGGCCAGCGGTGGTAAGACACTCGTCTCCCCGTGGTGGCTCGTGGCGAGCTATCTGCTCCAGACGTGGGGCGAACTGTGCGTGAGTCCGGTCGGGCTCTCGTCCATGACCAAGCTTGCCCCACGCCAGTACGTCGGGCAGATGATGGGCATCTGGTTCCTCGCCGCCTCCGTCGGCAATCTCGTCGCCGGCCTCGTCGGCGGCCGCGTGGACCCGACCAAGCTCGAGCAGACCCCGATTGTCTTCAACGGCACCGCGATCGCGCTGTTCGTCTCGACGGCGATCATCGCCGCGATGATCATCCCCATCCGCAACATGATGGCGGGCGTGAAGGACGAGGGCGCCGCGTAGGGAGAGCACGGCGAACGGCTCGCACAGGGACCACAGGGAAACACAGAGGGCACCGTGGACCACGCCTCCACGGCGCCCTCTGTGTTTCTTTGTGGGCCCTGTGCGAGCCGTTTGTTGATTGCGTTACGGCCAGTTGAACAGACTGGTCGGCGCCGTGCGCTCGCGCGACCACTGCACATCCTGCGGGTCCATCCAGAAGACGCGGCTGCGATCGATCCCGGAGAAGCGCACCTGAAAGCGCCGGTACGGATCGCCACTCACCGGCAGCGCGAAGTCCACACGCCAGAGACGGCGTGAGCTCGGCGGCAGCGCCGCGAGCAGCGACACGCCGACGGCGCCGCGCCACGCGGTGTTCACCGTGAACGGTACGGTGGGCGAATCCCACAGGCGACCGGCTTCGGCGAACCCCGCGAAGCCGATATCCGCAATATTGAAGCGCGTGGGGACCACCAGCCGTTGATCGGCGCGGAAGAGGAGGCGCCCGGAACCGGCGTCGATCGAACGGCGATGCCCGAGCAGACCGCCCACACGATCGGCGAGCGTGAGCTGCATCGGGCTCTCCATGTCGCGACCAAAGGCCCATTCACTTTGCACGATGGTCGTCTGGCGCACGGCGGGGCGGAAGTACCACGCAGCGCGCCCGCTCGCGACCATGTTGCGCCATCGCCCGGTGTTGCGATCGTAGCGTCCTTCAGTGATGCCCTGGGCCCCCACAAACCACTTCTCGTTGCCGGCGCCGAGGTACACCCCGGTCGCGACAAACCGATCACGATCGAGTCCCGACGACAACGCGAGCGACTGGCCGGCCATCAGCCCCAACTGGGCGCCCACGCGAACGTCCTGCGCACCAGTGAGAGCATCGAACCCCTGCACGCGCACGAAGCGAATGGCGCGCAGCCCCAACAGGGCGTTGATGCGCGCCACATTCTGCGCACGAAATGGCGGGGGGCCGCTTATCGACCGATCGGGCACCAGCGCGGTATCCGTGTAGCGCAGCCAGTTCGGCTCCTGCCGCTCGCGCTCCCGCGTGAACGACAGCCCGAGGAGCTTGAGGCGCCCCACACTGCCGAAACGCGTCAGACCGCCGATCTGGCCGTATTCACGGGAGGTGAGCACGACGCGCGCCGAATCACTCTGTCGGCCGAAGAAGTCGGGCTCGCGCGCTGCGCCGTAGCTCATCAGCCATGCCGAGCGCTGGAGATCGGTGTAGTACGGGCGGACCACCTGCGCTTCCGAGTTGTACCCGAACTCGGTGCGTTGCGCATTCACCCGTAATTCATTGCGCGCGGCGCCGAAGAGATAGTTCGCGTACTCGAGCCCGACGCGATCGCGATACCCCATGCCATCGCGCCAGCGCGCCACGACCCGCTGCGCCTCCCCGCCCAGGTTGCCGTCGCCGATCTGCATCGCGCGCAGATACGGCGACTTCCCCACGATGACCGGCGAGAAGAGCAGGCTCACGTCATCGCGGGTTTCGACCTCGAGCCGTACGCCGCCATTCTCGTCATCGTACACGCGGATGCGCGCATCCACGAAAAAGGGCTGCGCCCGCAGAATGCGCTCCGATTCCGCGCGCTGGATCTGATTGCACGCGTCGCCGACCCGCAGCAGCAGAAAGCGGCGCACCAGCTCCTCGCGCGTATTCGCGTGCAAGTCACGCACCGTCTTGCGCACGAATTCGAGCCGCGCTGGCAGCTTTTCGGCGAACGGCGGCTGTGTGATGACCACGATGTCGCTGATCGGCTGTCCGGCGCAGCCGGTGACGGCGAGACGCCCGCGGCTCGACTGCACCGCCGGCCGTGGCGCGTTCTGCGCGGGGAGCGTCGCCGTCGCCGCCAACAGGGCCACCGCACAGCCGGCACCGCCGCCGACACGCCAGCCGAGGCGCACGCACCGCGGGCGCCACCACGACTCCGGACGGGGACGCATCACATGCCGAGTCGGCGCTTCATGTCGGCGAGCCTTGCCTCGGCATCCGCCTCGCGCTCCGCCCGCGTGCGACGCACCGGCGGCTCCTCGCCGCGCCCCGCGGGGTCGAGTGGTTCATCCGACAGCAGCGCGTCGATCTCGCGTTTGGCGTCCATCTCCGGCGTCGACGCCTGCGGCGCCGAGCCGGACATGATGCGACGCAACTCCACCGACATCGACTCGTACTCGCGCTCCGCCAGATCGAGCTCCTGCTGCTGCACCATGCGCTTCGATTCGAGGACGGCGACACGCTCCGCATGCTGCTGCGCAAACCGCTCGGCGATCGCGACCGTCTCAGTATCGCCGATATCCGCCGCGTAGCCCTGACGACGGCGCACGGTGTCGAGCTCGGTGCGTTCCGCCGTCAGCCGCGTGTCCGTGAGGGCCAGCGCCGCCTGCAGCTCCTTGATGCCGAGCTTGGCGTGGATGAGCGCCTCCCGCATGCCCGCCGTCATGCGACGGCGTTCATCGGGATCCAATCGGCCGGACAGGTTGCGCAGCGTCTCGCGAAGGTCATCGAACATGCCGGAAAGGTGAGTGGTGCCGCCGCCGCTCGCCACCGGTCCGGTCCGGTCGCGTCAGGTCATGTCCCGCACCTGACGCATGAGCCGTTCCGGCGTGTGGACATGCGGAAACAGCAGCCGGTCGCTGACGCGGTTCAGGGCCACCCGCAGCGTGGGAAAGCGCTCCGCCGCCACGGCGAACAGCGGCGCGAGGCCGTGCTCATTGGCCAGGCGATGATCCGCGGCCAGGCGGAACCCCCGCTGACCCATCTGCTCGAAGTACCCCAGATCCGGCCCACCGCGCCGCCAGCGCCGCTGCTCGATGTGATCCGGAAAAAGGCCGCTCAGCCAGAGGGCGTAGTTCCCCAGGTGCGCACGCGCGAGGAAGCTGCGAGTGGCATCCGAGGCCTCGACCTCGTCCCCGAGCGACGCGAGCGTGTCGTAGGTCGCGTCATCGTGATCGGCGATCTGACGGGCGCGTTGCCGCTGGCCAAAGTGCAGCAGCAACGACGCCACGTAGTCGGCAATGACCCGCTCCTCCACCCCCGACTGGCGCAGCGCATGCCGCACCACCACGTAGCTGAAGAGCGGGAGCGAGGCGTGCGCCCCCTGCCGGGCATGCAGCAGCCCATCGAGCAGCCGCGGATCATCGAGCAGGGGATCGAGCCCCTGGTCGGCCAAGGTGCCCTCCGCCTGCTCCTGCGCCCGGGCCGAGCCCTGCGCCACCAGGCGCAGCACCAGCTGGGCATCTCCCCGGCCAAGCCGGGCCCGCGTATTTGCGAGAATCATGCAGCGATCTCCGAAGACGAACGGTGCCTGTTTCCCTACCGCCCGGGGTGATACCCCACCACCGGACGCCGGGCCCCATTTGGAGCCCCCTATCTGTTATTATCGGACGCACACTGCTCCGCCAGACTTTTGGGTCCGGCGCGTTCGTCCCTTCACCGGTTCCCGTGCTCTACCTGGCCATTCCCGCGCACAACGAGGTCGCCACCATCGGGGTGCTCCTCTGGCGCATCCGGACGGTGCTCGCCGAGTTCCCGCGCGAGTACGAAGTCGTGGTCTACGACGACGCCAGCACCGACGCGACCGCGGATGTGGCGAGCCAGTACGAGCAGGCGATGCCGGTCACCGTGATCCGCGGCGACAAGCCCCTCGGCTACGCCGGGGCCGTGGACCGGGTCCTGCGCTATGTGGCCCAGCAGACCCGCTACCCCCGACGGGACGCGGTGCTGCTGCTCCAGGGCGACTTCACCGATCCGCCGGGAATCGTCCCGGAGTTCGCGCGTCGCTTCGAGGGCGGCGCCGATCTGGTGGTCGGCGAGCGCATGGGCGTGGCCGATGCGCCGGTCGCGGTGCGCCGCCTCTTCAAGGCGGCCCAGTGGGCCATGCGCCCGTTTGTGCGCGTCGAAGGCGTGAAGGACACCACCGCGTCGATGCGGCTCGTCCGCATCTCCGCGCTCCGTGACGCGATGCGCGCCGTGGGCGATGCGCCGCTTGTCACCGGCGATACCTGGACCACGAACGCCGATCTGCTCCTGCGCCTCGCCCCGCACGCCCGCCGGGTGGAAGCGGTGCCGATGGAACCCACCTACGGCGTGCGCATGCGCGAAACGCGCCGGGTGGCGCTGCGCGATGCCCTGAGCGCGCTCAAGTGGGCGTGGGGCGCCCGTGGCCGTCGTGCCGTGGTGGGCTCGAGCGCCGAACCGCTGCCGGAGAGCGAACGCCGCGCCCAGCGTGGGCAGGGTGGCAAGCGCCGCGAGGAAGCGCCGGAACTGTCGGTGGATCGCCTGCGGGAGAAGATCCGCGAACGCGATGGCTCGCGCGGCATCGATGGCGAACCGGAGAAACCGCGTGGCCGCCGTGGACGGGAGCGCGACCGGGAGCGCCCGGAGCGCCCGGAGCGCACGGACCGTCCGGCCAAGGCGGAACGCCCGGAGCGTGCGCCACGGCCCGAGCGCGCGGAACGAACCGAGCGGTCCGAGCCGCGCGCCGAGCGCCCGGCCAAGCCGCG
>JAIEMN010000037.1 GCA_019752115.1 Gemmatimonadaceae bacterium | reverse complement strand
CATTCGGTTGATGGCGGCTGCGTCGAGCGGCCCGGCGCGTTCGATGGCTCGTCGGATCTCGGGATAACAGAAACAGCCGGAAGGATTTCGAGGATCAACGGGATTTATGGGATACAGCATGCGGTATCCGCGAAATCCGTATGATCCTGTTTGATCCCTCATGCTGTTTCAGTTATCCCCCAATCCCCCGGAATCCCAAGATCCGCGCCGGCAACGCGTCCCGTGCATCCGCGGCCGAAACACACTGCTCGCGTAGAAATGATGAGACCGGCTCGTCACGGATCCACTATCATCGTGGCCCGTGCAAGGAGTGAGGTCATGAGCGAGCCAATGCTGTTTGAGGAGGTGACCCACGAGATCATTGGGGCCTTCTACGATGTCTACAACGCGATCCCCTATGAGCAACACGAGTCCGTCTACGCCGCGGCCATGGTCATCGCCCTCGGCGATCGGCACCTCACCGTGCGGCGGGAGGTACCCTATCCCCTCCACTTCCGAGGCGTCCGGATTGGGGAGATTCGCCCCGATCTGATCGTGAACGGGCAGGTCGTTGTGGAACTCAAGGCGGCGGAGCGCATCATCCCGGCCCACGAGAAGCAGTTGTACGGGTACCTGCAGGTCACCCGGCTGTCGGTGGGGCTGCTCCTCAACTTCGGGCCCAAGGCGGACCGGCGCCGGCTGACGTGCACGAAATCCGGAGCCAAGCTGACCGATGGATAGCGGTGTGGTAGCTTAGAAGGATGGAGGCGCACACTCCCCTGCTCATCACGATCGCCGGCGCGTTCGGTGTCGCGTTTGTCTTCGGGTTCCTGGCCACGAAGCTCAAGCTGCCGCCGCTCGTGGGCTACCTGTTGGCCGGGATCGCGCTCGGGCCCCACTCGCCCGGCTTCGTGGCCGATGTGGAGATGGCCAGCCAGCTGGCGGAGGTCGGCGTCATCCTCCTGATGTTCGGTGTCGGGTTGCACTTCTCGCCCGGCGACCTCAAGAAGGTGCGACGGGTGGCGATCCCCGGTGCCGTGGCGCAAATGACGCTCGGTTTTGCGCTGGCGATGTTCACCGCGATGCAGTGGGGGTGGAGCGCGCCCGCGGCCGTCGTCTTTGGCCTCTCGCTATGCGTTGGCTCCACCGTGGTGGTGCTGCGCGTGCTCGAGGATCGCGGCCTGCTCGATTCGTTCGATGGGCACATCGCGGTCGGCTGGCTCGTCGTCGAAGATCTCGTGGTGGTCGTGGCGCTCGTGTTGCTCCCGGCCGTGCTTGGGGCACTCGGTGCCACCGGCGTGGCCGGCAGCGGCGCCGGCGGGCTCGCCCTCGCAAAGGTCGTCACCATCACCATCGTGAAGGTGGCAGCGTTCATTGCGCTCATGGCGCTCGTGGGGCGGCGCGCCGTGCCGTGGCTGTTGACGCATGTCGCGCGCACCGGTTCCCGCGAGCTGTTCACGTTGGCCGTGCTGGCGGTGTCGCTCGGTGTGGCGGTGGGCGCCGCCTCGCTCTTTGGGGTGTCGTTCGCCCTCGGGGCGTTCGTGGCCGGTGTGGTGATCAGCGAGTCGGACCTCAGCTATCGCGCCGGCGCCGACGCGCTCCCCATGCAGGATGCGTTCGCGGTGATCTTCTTCGTGTCGGCCGGCATGCTGATCGATCCGCGCATCCTGCTCGAGCAGCCGCTGCGGGTCGCCACCACCGTCGGTGTGATCCTGCTTGGCAATACTGTTGCGGCCGCGCTCCTGCTCGTGTGGCTGCGCCATCCACTGGGCGCCGCCCTGCGCCTCGGCGCGAGTCTCGGGCAGATCGGCGAGTTCTCATTCATCCTGGCTGGCCTTGGCGTCTCCCTCGGCGTGCTCTCGGAAGACGGGCGCAGCCTGATTCTGGCCGCGGCGATGTGCACCATCGTGTTCAACACGCCGCTGTACGTGCTGCTCGACAAGCTGTCCGACTGGCTCGCGCGCTACCCGCGGTTGCTCGACCGGTTGGAGCGACAGAAGGCACCGCGCATGGCCGCGACCGATATCTGGATGGCGACGCCGGTCAATCACGCGATCCTGATCGGCTACGGTCGCGTGGGGCGCACGATTGGCGAAGCGTTCGAGCGGGTCGGCATTCCCTTCATTGCCATCGATCAGGATCGCCGCGTGGTCGATGCCATGCGCACGCTTGGCGTCACGTCCATCTTTGGCGACGCGACGCGGCCGGGCATTCTCGAGCATGCCAAGCCCGAGTTCGCGAAGCTGCTCGTGATTGCGACGCCGGATCCGTATCACGCGCGGCACATCATCGAGCTCGCGCGGGCGAAGAACCCCGAGATCGACATCATCGTGCGTACGCACGCCGATCTCGAGCAGGAATTCTTCGAGCAGCTTGGGGTGCAGAAGGCGCTCATGGGCGAACGCGAGCTCGCCTTCGGGATGGCGTATCACGCGCTGCGGAGTGTGGGCTGCGAGGACGATCGCGCGGACGACGTGATCGCGGCGCTGCGCGGTGGCGCGCGCATGCCCACCCGCGAATTCAGCTCGATCGTACCGACTGAAGCGCGGATGTAGGCCGGGCGCGGCTCAGCCGAGGAGAATCCCCGGCTTGCCGTGCTCCACGCGCCAGCTGCTCGCCGTGACGATCGGCGCGCCGGGTTTCTCCACGAACGGCACGCTGCGGTAGTCCACGGTCCACGCCCGTTCGTCGATGCGGGCCCGCACATAGCCGCGGCGGTTCTCGAACCACTTGAGGTGCGGGTTCTCCTGCTTCATGCCGTCGAGACGCGCCGTCGGCACATTCGTGCCGTCACCCCCCGACGCGATGCTCGTGCCCACGAACTCGGCGCCGATCACCGGGCGGTCGGGACGCTTGAAGTCCGCGTGGAGTTCATTCACCCAGTTGCTGTGAATGTCGCCGGTGATCACCACCGTGCGATTGGGCGCGCGCTTCGCGATCTCGCCGAGCAGGCGGTCGCGCGCGATCGGATACCCGCTCCACTGATCCATCGACACGCGATACTCGGCGCAAGCGGCCGCGTCGTACGGGGCCATCATCACCTGATTGGCCAGCACCTGCCAGTGGCTCTTCGACGTCCCCAAGCCGTCCACCAGCCACTTCTCCTGCGACGCCCCGAGAAGCCCACGCTTGGGGTCGAGAGCGTCGTCACACAGCGGCGCCGTCGCGCCGCCGCAGGCCTGTGCGTCGCGGTACTGTCGCGTGTCGAGCATCCAGAAGCGCGCCAGCGCACCCCAGTTGACCGTGCGGGTGATTGTCAGGTCCGCCCACGATTGGGCGCGTGGGACGCGCACCGGCTGATGCTCCCACCACGCCTGATACGCCGCCGCGCGGCGGGTGCGCATCTGTTCCACCGATTCCATGCCGTTCTCGCCCGTGAGGCCGGCATAGTTGTTGTCCACTTCGTGGTCGTCCCAGATCACGAGCCACGGGCAGCGCACATGCGCGGCCTGCAGCATGGGATCCGTCTTGTACTGCGCATACCGGCGGCGATAGTCGTCAAGCGTGCGGATCTCGAGCCCCTGATGCTTGCGGACCGCGGTCGAGGGACTCGCGTACTCGTAGATGTAGTCGCCCAGGTGCACCGCGAGATCGAGCTGCGACTCATTCGCCAGGTGATCGAACGCCGTGAACAGTCCCTGGTCGTAGCGCTGGCAGCTCATGAAGGCGAGCGCGAGCGGCGTCATCGCACCATCGGCGGGTGCCGTGCGGAAGCGCCCCACGGCGCTCTGGGCCGCGTTCGCGCCGGCGCCGGTGGTGAACCGGTAGAAGTACCAGCGATCGGGCTGCAGCCCCGTCACGTCCACGTGGACGCTATAGCTCAGCTCCGGCGCCGCCGTCGCGCGCCCCTTCTGCACCACCTTCGTGAAGGCGTCGTCGTCGGCCACTTCCCACGTCACGACGACACGCGTGCCCTCCATGCCGCCGTCCGGTTCGAACGGGCGTGGGGCGAGACGTGTCCACAGCACCCCGCCGGTGGGCGTCGGATCCCCCGACGCGACGCCCACCGTGAATGGATTGTCGGCAAACCGCGGCCGCCCCGTGACGCGCCAGACATTGGGCACCACGGCGCACAGGGCGGCGTAGCGCGTGAGGTCGGAAAGAAAAAGGCGACGGTCCATGGTCACTGCTTCTTGGCGGTGCGTAGACCGAGGCCGATCGTCGTGAAGCCCACGCCGCGGCCGCGCTGGCTGCCGAGGAAGCTGCGCGAGAGGAACAGCGTTGGCATGCGGCTTCCCTGGCGCGGTCGGGCGTAATCGACGCGCACCTGCGTGCCGAAGCGCGCGCCGTCCTTCTCCACCGTGTAGAGCGCGGGGCCGGCCGTCACGCGGAGGAGGGACTCGCGGATGTCCCACGCCATGCCGGTGAGCAAGGTGACGCGTTCGGTGAATCGACGATCCTGGCACTCGTTCGACGGCGGGACGATGAGGCAGCCGTTGTTGCCGACACTGATTGCCGTCCCGCGAAGCCCCACGATCACCGCCTTTTTGCGCAGCTTCATCAACGGCGCCGTGACGACCCCGGAGAGCGTCACGTTGGGCCCCTCGGCGTACGCCGTGGTACCGGTGACCTGTCCCAGCTCCACATCGCCGGCGAGGAGCCCGGTATACGTGTAGAAGCCCATGCCGACGCCGGGGCGTCGTTGGGCGGCCGCGGTCGACGTGAAGACGGCGAGGAGAGCGGCCGCACCAAGCAGCCGGGGCAGGGCAGGGAAAGTCAGGCGCACGGAAGGTCTCGGATGCGGGCGGGCTCGACGAATACCGGAAAGCTACCGAAAAGACCGGCGCGTCGCCCTTGGCCAAGCGGCGGCGCGCGGTGCAATCTCTGGCGATGAGACACGCCGACGCGCCGTCGCCCCTAGATCGGGGGCCTGCCGTGCCCTTTCCCCCGCCGCTGATCTTCGTGGCGGGCGTGGGGTTGGCGCTGCTGGTCGAGCGATGGGCACCACGGCTGGGGCTGCCCGGTCTGTCGCTGCCGGCGTTGCGCGGAGTCGGCCTGATTGGCGGGGCGCTGATCACGATGGGGGCCGCGCTCGACCTGACGGGCATCCTGACATTCGCCCGTCGCCGCACGGCGATCTACCCCAACAAGCCCGCCACGCTCGTGGTGGCGCAGGGCGTCTACCGCCTCTCCCGGAATCCGATGTACCACGGCATGGCGCTGGTCACCGCCGGCATCGCGCTGCTGATCGGCAGCGGGTGGACGCTCGTCCTGCTCCCGTTCATGCTGCTGGCGATGCAGCGGTTCGTCATCGCGCGCGAGGAGCGACATCTGCAGGCCCGCCACCCCGAGACGTACGCGGCATACTGTGCGCAGGTGCGCCGATGGATCTGACGCGATGGCTGGGCCTGGGCGGGCTCCTGCTCGGCGCGGCAGTCCCCGCGTTCGCGCAATCGCTGCCCATGGTGCGTCCCACGCCGGGGCTCGTCATCACGCGCTCGGTGCGCATCGCGCCGGGCACGTATCGGTGGCGGGCGAGCGCCAACCCGGACTCCGCGCTGCTCATCATTCGTGGGTCGGGCATCACGGTGGACCTGCGCGGCGTCACGCTGATCGGCACTCCTCCGGCGAGTGCGCCCGACGCGGCGCAGGGCACGGCGTTGTTCATCGATGGAGGCGAACGCATCACCGTGCGCGGCCTGACGGCGCGCGGGTATCGGTTCGGTATCCATGCGCGCGGTGTGCGCACGCTGCACCTGGATGACAACACTCTGAGCTACAGCTGGAAGCCCCGCCTCTTCAGTGTGGTGGAGCACGAGAGCCTCAACGACTGGCTCTCGTACCACAAGAACGAGAGCGGCGAGTGGAAGCGGTTCGGGGCCGGGCTGTACCTCGATCATGTGGTCGGTGGCGCACTGCGGCGCAATACCGTGCGGCAGAGCATGAACGGCCTGTTGCTCACGCACAGTGATTCGCTCTCCATTCGCGACAACGATTTTTCATTTAACTCCGGTCTCGGGATTGGGATGTACCGGAGCAGCTGGCACGTCATTGTGCACAATCGTGCCGACTTCAATGTGCGTGGGTCCAGTACCGGGTTCTATCAGCGCGGCCAGGACTCGGCGGCGTTGCTCATGTTCGAGCAGTGCCAACACAACGTCGTCGCCTACAACAGCATGACCCACAGCGGCGACGGGCTCTTTCTCTGGGCCGGTCAGCAGACGATGGACTCGGGGCAGGGCGGCTCCAACGACAACCTGTTCCTGATGAATGACTTCTCCTTCGCGCCGACCAATGGCATGGAGGCCACGTTCAGTCGCAATCAGTTCATCGGCAATCGCGTGGCCGGGAGCACGCATGGGCTGTGGGGCGGCTACAGCTTCAGCTCGCGCGTGGTGGGCAACTGCTTTGCGCACAACCGTATCGCCATCGCCATCGAACACGGGCAGGACAACCTCATCGGCGGCAATCGCTTCCTCGGCGACACGCTGGGGATTCGTCTCTGGGCGGATTCCATCGAGCCGAGCGACTGGGGGTATCCAAAGCATCGTGATACGCGGAGTCGCGACTGGCGTGTGGTGGAGAATCGCTTCGCCCGTGTCCCGGAACGGTGGCGGATCGCCAACACGTCGGCGCTCGACACGAGCCGGAACGTCGTGGCGGATACGAGCGAGGCGTGCGATCCGGCGCGCAACGTCCCTACGACCGCGTGGTGGCGGGTCGCGCGGATCGACAGCGAGCCGCGGCGGTGGCCCGAGGTCCCGCTCGCCGAGAAGCCGCGCGACGCGATCGTGGTGGATGAGTGGGGCCCGTACGACTGGCGCGACCCCAAGCTGTGGCCCCTCGACAGCACGCGCGCCTCGACGCTGCGGTTGCGCACGCTCGGCCCGCCGGGCCGGTGGCGCGTGACGGCGCAGCGCGGCGTCGCGAGGCTCTCTCAGCGTCACGGACGCGTGGGGGATACGCTGGCCGTCACGCCGCACCCCGATAGCGCCGGCGATTGGCGCGTCGAACTCATGACCGCATCCGGCGTGCGGTTTTCGTACGAGCGCTTCGAGCCGCGCCAGGTGTGGACGCAGCGGATCTTTGCCTATGGCGACAGCGCGGATCCGTTCACGCATGCCGACGCCTTCGCCGCGTTGCTGACGCGCCCGCCGGTGGCGGTGCGCACCGCGCCGCGCCTCGACTGGTTCTGGTCACGGCCACGCGACCGGGAGATCCCCGCGGCGAAGATGGCCATGGAGGCCACGGCTACGGTCACGCTGGCGCCCGGGCGGTACACGCTACGGACGCTGAGCGATGACGCCGTGCGCGTGTGGGTCGATGATCAGCTGGTGATCGATCACTTCACGCCGCACGAGACCGCGCCGGCGTATGCGACCCTCGCCGGCGGGCGCCACACCGTGCGCGTGCTGTATGTGCAGGTCGGCGGCTGGGTGGAGCTCCGGCTCGACTGGTTGCGCGGCGTGGTCCAGCCGTCGATGGGGAGCGCCGGGCCGCATTAGCGCGCGATCGGTGATTGGCGACCTGATACGAAACGTGAGAGGCGACGCGCCGATCGGACAGCGGTGACGCGTCGATGGGCGGCGGGAGGTGCGCCCTAAGTCGTTGAGACGGAGCGGCTTGAGTATGCCCTGCGGGCGGTGGCGGGCTTGGCACTGCGATTGCCAACCCGGAGTGGCGTTCACGCGCGAACGCACGTTCCCCTTCGCCAGGACTCTCCCATGCGTCGTTCCTTCACGGTTGTGCTCGTGCTGTCCACGCTCGCCCTCGGCGCCTGCACCTCGTCGCCGGTCACCGATCTCGTGGCACCCGCGTTCAAGACGGATCCGGTGCCCGTCGGTGTCGCCAATCTCAATGGCAGCTTCACGTCGAACCGCACGCGCTATCCGTGGTCGGACGGCGTCACCCCGGGCGGGTGGATGGACCGGTGGTACGTCATGACGTTGCAGCAGACCAATGCCACCGTGAAGGGCAACGCGCAGGGATACGCGCAGTACTACTACGCGGATGGCACGGTGCGGACGGGTGCGCTGAGCACCGGTGGCGGCCTGAAGATCGCCGGCACCGTGGATGGGACGACCAGCGTCACCACGTCGTGGGATGGCACGGGTGAATCGAAGACGCCCGCGGTCTATACGTTCATGATCTCCGCGGATGCGCGGACGCTGACGAACCAGAACAGCGCGAGCACGCTGGCCACGTTCTCGCGCTAGCGCGTCACTCCGGGACGGACGCGGCGCTCGGTGCCGGTTCCGGGAGGCGCATCAACGGCGTGCCATCGGGCTGCGCCGTGAAAATCCACGTCGAGGCCGTTCGCACGCAGTAGTACATGCGGACCTGCACGCGCCGCGGCGGATGCATGCACGAGTACGTGAACAGGAACGTGTCGTCGAGCGCCCGCTCGTCGATGGCTTCCAGGAAGCGCCCGTAGAACTCGGGGGCGTTGGCGCTGGGATAGACGTCGAGAAAGTAGTTCTGCCCGATCGGGCGGGACGTGCAGCCGGCATTGTCCGCTTCCGCTGTATTGAAAGAGCGGACGGTGCCCATGGCGTCGAGCTGCACGATGCCATAGGGAAGGGCATCCAGTTCCTCGGCCGTGAACCGGTCGAGAAAGGGTGCCACCATTCGGGTAGTTGTGACGAGAGGCATTGCTGTGGCCGTGTACTTCCAAGCGGCCGCCACCTGCATCGGGGGCCACATCGCTCTGCCCAAAAGCCTCGGCGCTGCTGGTCCCACACTTGAGTCGTGATTCTGGCCAGATGATATCAGAACCGTTACGACACCGGCCCACTCCCTCACAGTGAGGCGAGTGGGCCGGGGCGTGAATGGGCGCGGCGCCGCTCAGGGCTTCTTGCGCGCGAGCTGCCGGTAGTACTCCTCCACCATCGCGCGATACTCGGCTGGCACCGCCGCCCGCGCGCCCGCGGCCGGCCGCCCTTCGCCGCCCAGCCCGGACGCCCGCAGCATGGTGAACTCGAAATCCTTGAGCCGCTCGAGGACCTGCGACTCCAGCTGTGCGAGCGCCTTCGGATCGGTGAACACACGCCCGCTCTCGAACTGCCGCATCGCCTCGATCGCCCGATCCAGGTCACCGGTGTCGAGCCCCTCGCGCGCCGCCTCCTGCCGCAGCTGCTCGGCATTCTCGCGGCGCATCCGCATCTCGCGGCCGAACTGCGCGGCATTGGATGGATCCAGGCGACCCCCCGGGGTCCCCGGCGCCATCTCACCGAAGTTCGGGGTGCCATCGCGCGGCACCCCGCCCATCCGCGGCGCCCCACCCATGTTGCCCCCCATCGGCGCGCCATTCCCACCGCGCTGACCGCCCGGCTGCCCCTGCTGCCCCTGCTGCCCCTGCTGCCCCTGCTGCCCCTGCTGCCCCCGCTGTCCCTGCTGTCCCTGCTGCCCCTGCTGCCCCTGCTGCCCCTGCTGTCCCTGCTGTCCCTGCTGCCCCTGCTGCCCCTGCTGCCCCTGCTGCCCCTGCTGCCCCTGCTGCCCCTGCTGCCCCTGCTGCCCCTGCTGTCCCTGCTGTCCCGCGCGCGGTTGTCCCTGTTGTCCCGCCCCTCGTGGTTGTCCGGCCTCAGGCCCCCCCTGCTGTCCCGCCTGTCCCGCCTGTCCCGCCTGCCCCTGCGCCGCCGCCACCCGCTCCCGCAACTGCTGCATCCCCTCCACCAGATCTCGCGTGCGCTCGGCGGTGCGCTCCGCGCGGCGATTCGCCGGCTCGCTTTCGAGTGAGCCACTCGCCGACCGCAACCGCTCCGACACATCGCGCAAGTTCTCGCTGATCTGCCCTTCGAACGCGCGCGCATACTCTTCCGAGCCGCCACGGGCGACCTGCTTCGAGAACTCGATCTTGTCGGGGAGCCGCGCGTCGCGAATCGCATCGGCCGCCTCGGCAATCTTGCCCGCCGCCTTCGGCTGCTCACGACGCGCGTCGCGTGACAAGCGGTCGGCATCCGACTCGAGCTTGCGCACATCCCGCGTCAGATCGGTCTTCTGCTGCTCCAGCTGGCGGAGCTGCTCATTGCGCTGCGACCCGGTTGCGCCCTGCGCCCGTTGCACGCCCTCGGCGATCTCCTTCTGGCGCGCCTCCAGATCGCGGGCCCGGTCGGCGAGCTGCTGCACGCCGCGCGAGGTCTCCTGCGTGCGCTGCCCCTCGAGGCTGCGCGTCGCGCGGTTCAGCTCCTCGAGTGCCGCGCCCGCCTGCGACTGCGAGCCACTGGCCGCGCGCCGCATGTTGTCCGCCGCCTGCTGCAGTCGCTGCGCCGCCGTCGCCAGCTCCGGATTGTTCTGCTCGCGGGAGAGTCGCTCCAGTCGACGGGCTTCCTCCTCGGCCTGGCGCGCCAATTCGCGCTGCTGCCCGCTGGTGCTGTTGTTCTGCGCATTCTGGCTGCCCTGTGCGCCCTGCTGGCCCTGGCGACCACCCGCCGCTCCACCGGCCCCGCCGCCACCGCCCGCCTGCTGCCCGCCATCCTGCGCGAGGCGCTGACGCATGGCGTCGGCCATGCGCTGCATGCGCTCGTTCTCCTGCTGCTGCCGCTGCGCCAACTGCCGGAGCCGCTGCAGCGATTCATCGACCTCCTGCTGCGCGCCGCCGCCACCGCTCTGCTGTTGCTGGACGGTCTCGTACTGATTGCGCTGCTTGTCGGTCTGGAGCTCGAAGAGATCGGCCAGATCTTCGGCGCGCTGCTGACCGCCGCCGCCACCACCCCCGCCGCCCCCCATCTGGACCTGCACATCGCGGTACATCGCCTCCGCGCGCTGCAGGCGCTGGAGTGCACGCTGCTCGGGCGGCAACGCATCGCTGCCGCGCACGCGCCCGAGCTGCTCTTCGGCGCCCTGCAACTCCTTCACCGCCTGCGCCAGTTCGTCGCGGATCTTGGCGAACATCGTGTCCTGCTGCGCCACACCGCGTTCGGTGAGCCGCTGGACCAGCTGCGCGACGTCGGCCTTGAGCTTCCCCTCGGCGATCGCCAGCGTGGTCATGTCTTCGCGGCGCTTCTTGTCGGTCGCCGCGGCGCTGTCGCGCTGCCAGTTGAAGGTGCCGGCCACCACCTCCTTCTGGCGCGCCGTGAAGCCGTCCGGTGAATCCTGCTGCTGGCCGCCGCCGCCACCGCCCTGCTGCTGGCGCGTGTCCGACTGCTTGTAGTTCTTGCCGAACGGACGCACCTCGAGGAAGTAGACATCACTCGTGCCGGTGTGTCCGCCGCCGTCCTTGGCATCGGCGTAATACGCCACGAGATCGCCGGGCTGCAGCCCCAGCTCCTCGAGGAACAGCGTGTACGCGCCGCGCGCATCACGCGGGCGCTTCGAGGTGCTGTCGGTGATCACCACCGACTTCTCTTCGCCGCCGTTCGCGCGATAGTGCAGCATCATGCGCGTTACCCCGAGGTCATCGCTCGCCCGAATGGCGATGGTGACTTCGTCGGTGTTCGACACCTTCTCGTCGCGTCCGGGTTCCTCAATGCGCACCAGCGGTGCCCGGTCGGGGATCGCGTCGACCACGTACTCCACCTGACCGGCCACGGTCGTCCCGTCGAGCGTCACGAGATCGACGTGGTAGAAGCCACTCGTGTTCACGCGGAACGACCCCACCACGGTGCTGTCGCTTTCGCGCGTCATCTTGACCACGGTACCATTGTCAAAGCGCAGCGCGCCCGACTGCACCTCGCGCGTGACGCGCGCGCGCACCTGCACCGTGGTGCCCACCACCGCGGCCACATCACCGCCGTCGTCGATGGTTTCGCTGGGGAGGCCACTGTACGCCGGGAACCGCAGCACCAGCGACACATGCGAGACCGCGGGCAGGTCGGTGACGGTCAGTCGATACACCGGCGAGCGCACATCTGCGGCTTCCACGTAGTACTCGGTGGGTTGCACGATATCGAACAGCCGCGAGCGGAAGCGCGTGCTGTCGGCATCGGGCGCCATCGGGAGCCGCTGCCACTCGCCGGCGCTGTCGGCGCGGAAGACGAGTTCGGCGCCATCCGCCGCGAAGCCCACGAGCCCCGCGTGCACTTCAATCGCCCCGCCCCGCGGCACCTTCGCATTGCCCGGCTCGATGGCCAGCGCGCGCACTGGCGTGGCCGCCTGTGCCGTCCCGTACGGCACGAAAAGCAGACGCGCCCCATCGCGCACCCAGGCCGGCCCGAACACGAGCGCGACGACCGCGACGCCGGCGACGGCGGCGAACGCCTGCACGGCGCGCTGCATGCGCGAGCGTTCCAGGCGCGCCCCCTTGGGGAGCGGCGCAATGGCGGCGGCGGCGCGCGCCATGACCCGGTCCGACAGCGACGGCGACGGGCGCTCGCGCATCGGCACGTGGGCCTCCTGCACCGCGGCCAGCAGGGCCTGCCGCAGCTCCGGTGCACGCTCCTCCACATAGAGCGCGAATCGCTCATCGCTGCTGCGTCGCAGGAGGGGGACCACCAGACCGCGCACGATGGCTCCCAGGATCAGCAGATAGCCGACCCCCCGCGCCATCATGGGGGCGCGCGTATCGCCAGGCAGCAGCGCCAGAATCGCCAGCGTGGCGCCCACGGCGAGCACGACCGCCACCGCAATCCAGACGAGCGATTCAAGGGCAAGGCGCAGGCGCCACTGACGGCGCAGCTGGGCCAACGTCGTAAGCAACAGCCGATCGGGACTCATCAGCGCTCCTCCGCGCGAGCGGTGGCAGACGGACCAGCAGACGCATTCGCGACCGGTCGGCGCGCCACACCGCGCCGCCCCGTCGTAGCGAGAATCGTTTCGAGCAGCAGCACGACCGCGGCCACGATCAGCAGCAGCCGCCACGGATTCTGACGGCGTTCGAGCTCTTCCGGCGTTTCCGGCGCGCCCGTGGCTTTGGCACTGTCCACCACAGTCGCCGTGCGCACGCCAAGCAACAGCTCGGTGGTGTCGATCGGCGTGAGTTCGGATTCGTTGGCGGCCACGTTCACCGCCAGCATCGCCGCCGGCTCGCCAGTCACCCGTTCGCGATAGGCGGTGTACAGCCCACCATCGCTCAGCGCGACGGCATTGCCGGTGGAATCGGCCTGCGGGCGCACGAGCTGCCCGGTGGGCGTTTGCACGACGGCCTCCGGAATGGTCGTCGGAACAATCCACGACTCGCCGGTCAGGTGCCAGAGCGGCGTCGCATCGCGTCCCGAGACATGCAGCATCAGTTGCCGCAGGAAGGGCAGAAACGTGGGCTGCAGCGGGAAGTCACCGCCCGCGTTGTCGAGCGGTACGGTGATCGTTACCGCGCGTCCATTGCCCACGCGCTGCTCCAGCAGCGCCGGGGCGCCATCGTCGAACCGCGCGAGCACCTCGGCGCTCGGCTTGGCGTCGAGACGCGCGTAGCGCCACACCCGCACGGCGCGCAGCGCCTCGGGTACATCCCGGAAGGGCGCGAACAGCGGATGATCGAGGCGCAGTTCGCGCAGCGCGCCGCCGCGATCACTCACGCGATCGGCGAGGCCACCTGCCTTCACCGGCAGGTACGCGGGCAGGTCGCCGCGGCGGGCGGCCAGCCGCGGGCCAGCGACCACGACCACGCCGCCACCTTTCGCCAGCCACGCCTCGAGCGCGGCGCTCGGTGCGGGCGCGACATCCCAGAACATCACCACACCCGTGCGCGCGAGCGCGTCGCTGCTCGCCGGGGCATTCGACGCGCGTTCCACCACCACCGCCGGCGCCTGACCGATAGCCAGCGCCCGCTCGGCGAACATCGTCTCACCGCCCTCGGGCGCCACCAGCGCCACGCGCAGCGCGTCGTCACGCGGCACCACGGCGACCATGGAATCGTCGGCCGCCAACGCGTCGGCCGGCAGCGCCACGCGAACACTCACCGCGCCGTCGGGTGCCGGCACCGGAGCGAAGGTCACCACCGACTCGCCGGTCGTGGAGAGCGTGGCGCGCTGCGACCCCGCCTCGCGGCCATTCACCACGAGTGACGCGTCTACCGTGCGGGGGGCCGTGAGGCCGTGGCTCTGCACCCGCGCCTTCACCGCCAGCATCGAACGGTCGCCTTGCTGCACACGCTTGGCTTCCACGGTGCGCACCGCGCTGTTGACCCAGGTGGGCGCGCCGACGGCGACGCCTCGCACCGAAACGCCCGCAGGCAGTTCGACCCCCGCGATCCCCTGCGCCGACGCCCGCTGCAGATCGGAGATGACCACGATCTCGGCGGCTGCAAAGGGCGCATCCAGCAGCAGCTGCCGTGCCACCCGCAGTGCTGGGGCGAGGCGCGTGCCGCGACGCACGGGCGCCAGGCGCGCGAGGGCGCCCTGCGCCGCCGCCTTGTCGGTCGTCAGCCGCTGCAGCACGTCCGCGGCATCGTCGTAGGCCACCACCGCGACCCGATCGCCGGCATCAAGTCGCTGAATCACCGCCTGTGCCGAATCGAGTGCCCGCGGGAAGACACCGTCGTAGCCCATGCTGAGCGAGCGATCCACGAGCACGACCACGGCCCGCGTGCGCGTGTCGCCGGTGATGGTGTTCCGCGAGGTGAGCACCGGACGCGCAAAGGCCAGCACGAGCAGGGTGAGCAGCAGCGCCCGCAGCAACAGCAGCGGCCAGTCGCTGATCCGCTGCCGGCGCTCGGTACGAATCGGGAGCTTCTCGAGGAACATCAGACTCGGGAAACGCACTGGTCGGTCGCGATCCTTGTGCCGAAGGTGCAGCAGTACCGGCACCAGCAGCGCGCCGAGCCCGGCGAGCAACGCGGGAACGAGGAAGCCGAGACCCATTATTGGCCTCCCATCAGCGCACCCGGCTGCGCGACAGGCGCGCGTCGAGGTAGGCGTGCAGCGCCCGATCGAGCGGCTCATTCGTAAACAGGCGCACGTAATCGGCGCCCGCCGCGACCAGTCGGCTTTGCAGCGTGGTCAGGTGCTCCTCGACGAGCGCCTGATACTTCTTGCGCAGGTCCCCGGGCTTGAGCGGCAGCAGGTGGCCCGTCTCGGCGTCTTCGTACGTGGTGTCTTCGTCGCCGGGCAGGTCGCGCTCCGCGGGATCGACCAGCTGAAAGACGATCACGTCGTGTCCCTGCATGCGCAGCGAGTCCACGGCGCGCCCGATCAGCTCGGGGCGCTCGTAGCAGTCGGTCACGAGCACCAGAATGCCCGCCCGCGCATTGAGCAGGCCGATCTTCTCGATGCTGGTGATGAGTTGGCTCGTGCCCCCGGGCGTCGTGGTGGCCAGCGCATGCAGCATGCGCTGCAGATGCCGCACGCTGGGCGGGATGACCTCCTGCAGATCCTGCGTGAACGTGGCGAGCCCCACGCGGTCCCCCTGACTCTGTGAGAGCCAGGCGAGCGACGCCGTCAGCATGCGGCCATAGGCGAACTTGGTCACCGCGCCGCTGCCGAAATCCATGGAGCCCGACGTGTCCAGCGCGAAGAGGACACTCGCATTGGTGTCGGCGTCGTACTCCTTGATGTAGAATCGATCGGTGCGGCCGTACACGCGCCAGTCGATGCGCCGCAGGTCATCACCCGGCTGATACGAGCGATGCTCGGCAAAGTCGAGCGACGAACCTTTGCGCAACGACCGATGCTGCCCATGCATGAAGCCATCCACGACCGTGCGCGCCAGGAGCGCGAGGTCGGAGAGCTTGGCCAGCAGGGCCGGATCGAGGAAGGCAGCGGGGGCGACGGCCACGAATGGACTCAGAGCGAGGAACGGGGCACGGCCACGGAGTCGAGCAGCTTGGCGACCAGCGCATCAGTGGTCACCTTCTCCGACTGCGCCTGGAAGTTCACGAGTACACGATGCCGCAGCACCGGCCGCGCGAGCGCCTTGACATCGTCGAAGCTGGCGCTGGCGCGCCCCTGCAGGAGCGCCCGCGCCTTCGCGCCCAGCACGAGCGCCTGCGCCGCGCGCACTGAGGCGCCGTAGCTCACCCACTGCTTCACATAGTCCGGCGAACCGGGGCCCGGGCGCGACGCGCGTACCAGCGCCACGGCGTAGCGCACGACCGCATCGGCGATCGGGAGGCGACGCACCACGCGCTGATAGGCGAGAATCTCCTCCTTGCTCACCGCCGGCTGCACGGCTTCGGGCGGCAGCGCGGTGGTCGCCTTCACCACCGCGACTTCATCCTCCTCGGGGAGATAGTCCAGCATCACCTCGAGCATGAAGCGGTCGAGCTGCGCTTCGGGGAGAGGGTAGGTGCCCTCCAGCTCGATGGGGTTCTGCGTGGCGAACACGAAGAACGGTTTGTCCAGTTCGTACGTGCGCCCTTGCACCGTCACGCGGCGTTCCTGCATGGCTTCGAGCAGGGCGGCCTGCGTCTTGGGCGGCGTGCGGTTGATCTCGTCCGCGAGCAGCACGTTGGCGAATACCGGGCCGGGCATGAAGGCGAGCCGTCGCTGACCGGTGGCCGGATCATCCTGAATCACGTCGGTGCCGGTCACATCGCTCGGCATGAGATCGGGCGTGAACTGGATGCGCGAGAACTTGAGATCGAGGGCCCGCGCGAGCGTCGAGATCAGGAGCGTCTTGGCGAGGCCCGGCACACCCACCAGCAGACAGTTGCCGCCGGCAAAGAGCGCAATGAGCGCCTGTTCGACAACCAGATCCTGGCCCACGATCACCTTGCGGAGTTCGCTGGCAATGCGCTGGCCGGCGCCCTGCAGGCGATCGGCCAGGGCGGCGTCGTCGAGTCGGTCCAGATCAACGGCAGGTGCAGTCACGCGGAGCCTCGGCGGAGGGGGAAAGGGTGCTCAACGGCGGGTGAGCGCGTAGATGACGTAATTCACGCCGATCTTGTACGCGTCGTTCGACAGGTCGATCGGAAACATCCCCGTGTCCGAGAACTCCCAGTACTCGGAGATGTCGTTGTTGTAGTCGGCGATTGCCAGCAGCCGCTTGCTGGGATCGTTGTCTTCAAACCATCCGTACCACGATGACGCACCGCCGTAATACGGATGCTGGTAATTCAGCGACTTGATGCGATAGAACGCATCGAAGATCGGATGGTCCACCGTCATCAGCACCGGGCGCAACGATGGGAACACCTTGGACATCTGCGCCGTGAGGTTGAGCCAGTCCCGCGGCGTGAAGTCGTCGTAGATGATGAAGCCGCCCTTGAGCAGGTAGTTCCGGAGGCCGAGCACTTCGGCATCACTCGGGCGCCAGAAACCGGGCTCGGCCATCAGCGCGATGGGGAACTTGCCCAGCTGCGGATCATCGAGCGTGAGGATATTGCTCTCCAACGTGCGGGTGCGCGTCGTGGAGAGCTCGCTGATGATCTTCATGAAGTGCCGTTCGCCGCGCGGATAGTCGTGCGTCCAGGGCGGCGCGCCACGGAAGCCGAAGCCGCCGTTGTCGCCCATGTCGTACCGAATGCGCACCCACGTCAGCCGGCCATCATACGGCACGTTCGGCTCGATGGTGATGCCACGCCCGCGCCCACCGCCTCGCTGCGCCACCGCCGGCGTGGCGGTCAACATCGTCAGCGCGCTCGTCACCAGCAGGCGCAACCACCACGCGCGCGTCATTCGTGGCCTCCCTTGCGCAGCTCCAGCAGCAGGGCCTGGGCCCTTTCGAAGCTTGGTGCTTCCTCCAACACCTGCAGGAGCTCCCGACGGGCCGCGGCGGTATCGCCCGCGGCCGCGAGGGCGCGGGCCAGCTCGTAGCGCGCGTCCAGCAGGTCGGTGGGGCGGGCCGCAATGACCGCCCGCCGCTCCCGCACCGCCTTGGCCTTGTCTCCGGTGGCACTGGCGAGCGTCGCGGTGCGCACATGCAGCGCGATGTCGTAGGGCCACATCCAGTTGAGCCGCTCCAGCGCCGCGATCGCACCGGCCCGGTCACCGCGCGCCTCGCGCAGGTTGGCTTCAAGGAGATTCGCGTCCCACGCCGTCTCATCGCGACCTGTCACCACGGCGACGAACTGCAGTGCCATGGTCGTGTCGCGTCGCGCCAGGGCCAGGCGCGCCAGGTACCACGACGGACCATCATCCCCGGCGTACTCCGGCATGAGGGTGCGCGCTTCTTCGAGCAGCTTGCGCGCCGAGTCAGGCGCGGCATCCATCACGGCGACGGCGGCTCGCATGACGCGCATGAAGCGACCGCCGGTGCTGTCCTTGGCGGTGAGCCCCTGCGCGCTCGCCAGATCGGCCGCATACCGCTGGCGGATCCACGCGTCGAACTGCGCGTCCACCTGCGCCGGCGTCAGCCCCAGTACTTTCTGAAACGCGCCCGGCGTATCGAGGCCGTCGCGATAGGCCACGAGCATGGCCGGCATCGCCTTGGGCCCCTTGGTGCGCTCGACCCACTCGCAGAACATCGATGCCTGGAAGTAGCTGTTCTGCGTTTCGTCGGCCGTTCGTGGGCGCAGGAACCCGTCGTTGAGTTCGCTGATCCGCCGCACCTTGCCTTCGTTCATGGCCACCAGCCAGCCAAGGGAGGCACGCGCCCCCCAGCCGGTGTTCGCGCGGCGCTCCTCCAGTACCGAGAGCCCCTCGGAAATCCAGCGCGGCACGCGATGCGCCGATGCGCCCAGCGTGAACGCATGGGTGAGCTCGTGCCAGCTCGTGCTCCCCCAGTTGAACGTGCCGCGATCGCGCGCGCTCGGCGCATCGAGCGCCAGAAAGCTGCCGAAGCTCACGCCCAGCGCACCCAGTCCGGTCAGCCCCAGCGTGCGCACCGAGAAGTCGGCGTGCTGCCGGAAGAACTCGAGTCGCACGGGGGTGGGGGGCGCGAACCCGTAGCGTAGCTGCAGGGAATCGTATGCCTGCTCAAGCAGCGGCATGAGATAGAGCGCCAGCAGCGGCGCCTCCTCGGGCGGTGCCACCAGCTCGAAGCGTCCCTGCCGGATGGTCTGGAACCCCTGCATTTTGTCGAGCAGATCCAGCGAGTTCTTGTGCCAGAGGTTGAAGGCGTCGAGCGCAAAGGCGCGGTCGAGGGCCGCACGCCCCTCGGCGAGTTGCCCGGTGCGCAGCTGATTGGTGCCGAGCACACCAAGCGCCCGCACATTGAGCGAGTCGTAGCGCACCGCCTGCTGCGCCAGCTTCACCGCTTCGGCATAGCGACGCTGCCGCACGGCGGCGTCGGCCAATTCCGTAAAGAACGCCGTCGGCTGTGGCTGCACGGCGGCGCTCGCCCGCAGCGCGCGGCGATAGGTCGCGGAGTCGCCCGATACGAACGCCGTGGCACCCAGCATGGCCCACCCATCCAGGCTGAGCGAGTCCGCCTCGGCGGCCTTGAGGGCGTACCCCCGCGCCGAGTCGAACGCTTCCGCTTCCAGAAACAGGCGCGCGGTGAACGCGAGGGCCGCGGCGTGGTTGGGGCGTGCCGCGAGACTCTTGCGCGCCGTCGCCATGGCGGTGGGCTTGCCCTCGAACTCCTCCACGCGGGCCAGCCCCAGCAGCGCGTCCGGATCGTTCGGCGCGCGCCTGAGCACCAGCTCGTAGCTCGCCCGCGCATCGGGGGCGTTGTACTTGTCGAGGAACAGATCGCCGGCGCGTCGCTGCGCCTCGAGATTGCTCGAGTCGAGCGCGGTGGCGCGGTCGAAGGCCCGCAACGCCGAGCGCACGGCATTCGCGTCGCCGGTGCCGAGCAGCACGTATGCGCGTCCCGCAGACACCGCCTCGCGGGTGTTCACGGTGGCGCTCCCTTCATAGGCGCTGGCGATGCGTCGCGCCTGTTGGGTCGCCATGGCGCGATCACCCCGCAGCATCGCCCGCTCGGCGGCGGCGATGTCGGCGGCAAAGCGATCCGGACCGGCCGCGCGCGGCTCCTGCGCACAGGCGAGCGCTGGCGCCGCCACCAGCAGCAGGGTGGAGAGTCGCCGCATCATGCGCCACCGCCGGCGGCCTTGATCGCCGCCGTTTTCTCGGCGATGGCGAGCAGCAGTCGCTCGAGCTCTGCTTCGTACGCCGCCGCGTCCATCGTGGCCTTCTTCGCGCGCAGCGCCGCGACCTGCGACTCCAATGCCTGCCGTTCCGCGATGAGTGCCGCGACCTTCGGATTGTCGACCGTCGCGCTACGGCCAAAGGTGATGCGGCCGGCCACAAGCGAGTCGCTCAGGACGGCATGCTCGGTGAGCATCCGGTTGGTCTTCTCGTAGCTCTTCGCGACTTCGGCGCGCGCATAGCGGAACGCTTCGAGCACCGAGAGGCGTCCGTCCTTGTCGGCATCGGCATCGTCACTCTTGAGCGCATCGGCGAAGTACCGCAGGAACTCGCTCTCATTCTTCTCGAGCGCCGTCCGCGTGGCGGTCATCACGACCCGGCCCTGACCGGCGAGGACCGGGACGAAGTCGCCGCTGCCAGGCGCCGTGTTGACGAACACCACCTGCTGCGGCGCGAACGGCGCCAGCCACGCGGCGTACTCGGCTGCGGTGGCGTCGGGGCCGGGGAGATTCACCTTGGACTGCGGCCCCTCGCCGCTGCCTTGCCCCATCAGGATCACGAGCAGCACATCGCCGGGCTTCACCACCTTCGAGAAGCGCACGAAGGCCGCGCCAATGTTCTCCTTGGTGGAGCGGCCGTCGTAACGGGCCGACTTCACCGAGTCTTCGCCCAGCACGACGAGGCTCGAGTCGCCCACCCGCCACCGCGCCTTCGCCGCGCCGCGTACCGCGTCCACCGCCGCATCAAAGCGCGTGCGAAACTCCGGCGCGCCCGACAAACCGGCCACGACGAGCACATGCGTCCGCTGCGCCCACGCACTCGCCGGCGCAACCAGCATGGCCGCGAGCGCCAGCACCAGCTGGTACACCCACTTCCCCCTCCCCCCTCCCCCCTGCCTCCTGACATGCGATCTCATGCCAACCCTCTCCACCGCCGGTATCCCCACTCCGCCCCCAGCAACAGGAGCAGCGCGAGCAGCACCGCCGGCATATCCCACAGGTCCTTCGCCTCACGCACGGTCACGCCGGCGTTGGTGTAGATCGCATCGTCGGCCAGCTTGCCGGCCTCGGCCAACGGGTAGTAACGGCCGCCCGTTTCGTCGGCGATGCGCTTGAGCAGGGCCGGGCGAAGCTCCGCCTGCGCGACATCGGCGCCGCGCTCATCCACCAGCAAGGACGTCTGCGCCGTCTGCACCGAATCCTTGCCGCGCTGCGCGACGGCTTCGATGGTGAAGCGCCCGGTGTCCGTAGGGGTGAATCGCGCCGAATAGCTGCCGTCATCGCGCAGTGCCCATTCCAGCGGCACGGTGGTGGTCTGCCCGGTCGGGGCCGTGATCGTCGCCGTCACCGTCGCATCGTTGACATCCACATAGAGCGGCGTGCTCACGTGGGCGCGAATCGTGATCGGTTCACCGGGGGCGACGCGCGACGGATTCGCGGTCAGTTCAAACGGCACCGGCACGTCATCCACCAGCCAGCGCGAGAGCTGACGCCACAAGGTCTGATGCGTGACGTCCTCCACGGGGATGGAGGTATCCATGCGCCAGAGCCACGAGTCCTGTACGCCGAACACGGCGCTCATGCCGCGCCCATAGCGTTGCCACGCGAGGATGGGCACATCGCTGCGCCCGTTCTCCACGGTGCCGGCGAGCAGCATGGTCGCACCCGCGCGCAGGGCGCCCAGATTGTTGACGGTGGTCAGCGGGGGCAGCGAATCCCACCGCTTCGCCGACGCCGCGAGCGTTTCGCGCAGCTGCAACGCCGGATGCGATTCGCCGGTGCGCGTGGGGCGCACCTTGACCGGCGTGGCGGGGCCATCTTCGTTCACCTTGCCAGCGGAGATCGTCAGCGGGAGGACATCAGCGAGCGGCGTCCCGGCATATCCGCCTTCCGACAAGGCGGCGCGACCGCCCAGGGCGAGCAGCCCGCCGCCTCGCACACTCACGAACTCCGCGAGCATGCGCAGCTGATCGGTGGTGAAGAAGCCCGCTTCGATGCTGCCGAGGATCAGTCCGCGGTACTGAAAGAGCTCGTCGCGTGTGGTCGGAAAGCCCCCGAGCAGTTCGAGACTGTCACGCACGCCAAGGCGCAGGTATTTCTTTTCGGCGCTGCGCATCAGCCCCACCACCTGCACGGCGCTGTCGCTTGCCATGGCGCGGCGCAGAAACGGAAACTCGGGGCGCGGCTCGCCCTCGACATAGAGGATGCGATCGGGCCCCGCGCGGACGTCGAGGCTCGTCTGCCATTCGTTGTTCTCGGTGTCGAGCTCGTTGGCCAGCGGGCGCGCACGCACAGCCAGCCGATGCACGCCGGGGTCCAGTGGCGGAACGCGCAGTCGCACCGTCACGAGATCGCCCTTGGCGGCGGGCTTCACCGATTCGGTGGCCACCACCTTGCCATCCGCCTCAACCGTGACTGGCACGTCGGCCGAGCCGGCGCCACGAATGCGCACGTCGGCTTCGACCACGGTGCTCGCGCCACGGAGTGTTTGTCGCGGCGCCTGCACGCGCTCGACGGCCACATCGCGCGCAAAGCGCTCGCTGCCAACGCCAACGGTATAGACGGGGACGCGCCGCGCGCGCAGAGCGAGCAGTGCGTCGTCGAGGTTGCTGCCGCCATTGTCGGCGCCGTCGGAGACCAGCACCACGCCGGCGAGCGGCAGGCCATTCAGATCTTCGCGAACGCTTGCGAGCGCCTGCGCGAGATCGGAGCGCGTCCCGCCGCCGGCGAGTTCGCCCACGTTTGAAACGGGCGCACCATCGGCGGCAAAGCGAAACCGTCGCACTGCGAAGCGGGCACTGAGCGCCTTGATCAGCGACGTGGTATCGGTGAACGCCCGCTGCATGGCCGCGAGGCGCGTCGTGTCGGCCGCACCACCGGCGGCATCACGGATGCGCATGCTGCGGGAGTCATCGAACAGCACGGCCAACACGTTGCGCTGCGGCACCGCGGCCGCGATCACCAACCCCGGACGCAGCAGGCACGCAAGGACGAGGGCGGCGATCCCAACGCGCAGCAGCGCCAACACGGCGCGATCCACCACGCGTACCGTGCGCAACCGCGCATGCTGCACCAGCACGATCACGGCGATCACCGCCGCCGCCGCGCCCAACAGCGTGAGTGGGACGACTGGGGCTACGACCAGATCGCCGCGAGCAAACGCCCGCGGCGGGTACTTGAAGAGCCAGGTCGTAACGAGGTCGAACCAGGAGCCCACGAAGTCTCGGCGGGAACGGGACGAAGGGACGACGGCGAACTACACGAGCGGACCGTATGCACATCCCCCGTTCAGGGGGACGTATCGTGGACGCGTTCAGGGTGCCAAGTGTTGGGGTGCGCGATTCCGATACCCCCAGTCTTAACGTCCGGTTCTGGTTGTCGTCCAATGCGGCGAGTGGGCGCCTTGGTGGCGACCGCTGACACCCATACGGAGGAACATCCCTCATGCGCAGCCTACCTACGACACTCGTTCTTGCCGCGGCCGTTGGATTGTCGGCCGCGACGGTCGCTCACGCCCAGCGCCCCGGTGCCCCGCGCCGACCGGCGCCTGCACCGAACGCGCAGGCCGCGCAGCCGGCTCCCGGCCCGGATGGCGCTCCCGGCATGGGCCCGGGTGGTCCCCGTGGTGATCGCTTCGGCGGCGGTCCTGGCGGGCTCGGCGGTTCGCCGGCGGGTCGTATCCTTGGCCTCCGTCAGCAGCTCGAACTCACCGACGACCAGGTGAAGAAGCTCGAGGCGCTCCAGAGCGCCCCCCGTCCCAAGTCGGCACAATCGGATCGTCTGCGGGCGCAGGCTGATCTCATGGATGCCATGCAGGGCGACGGCAATCTCACCGCGGCGCGTACCGCGCTCGAGAAGATGAACAAGCTCCGCACCGACGAAGCGATCGGTCGCCTGAAGGCGATGCAGGAGGTCCGTGCGGTCCTGACGCCGGCGCAGAAGACCAAGCTCGACAACTTCCGTCAGGCTCGCGGTGAGCGCGGCATGGGCCGCGGTCGCGGCCCCGGTGGCCGCCAGGGCATGGGTCGCGGCATGCGCCAGGGGCAGGGCTTCGGCCCCGGCCGTCGCGGCGCGATGGGCCCGCCGGGCCAGATGGGTGGCCCGCAGGGCTTCCGGCAGGGCCCGCCAATGGGCCCGGGGATGATGGGCCCGAACGGACCGATGGGGCCGCGAGGGCGGCGCGGTGGTGAGGTGCTGCCGGATAGCTCGGGGCGCTAATCACTGGGTACTGAGGGCGGAGGAACCCCTCAGTAGCTGTGTTGAAAGTCAAGCGGTGGTGAGGGACGGGGCAGCCCAGCGCTGCCCCGTTTTCATCATGGCGTTGAGCGTGACCAGGAGACTGCGCATACAGGCCGTC
>JAIEMN010000036.1 GCA_019752115.1 Gemmatimonadaceae bacterium | reverse complement strand
TGAACGGCGAACGCCTCGGCATCGACGTCGAGCGGTTGGCCGTCGGCGGCGACAGTGCCGGCGGCAACCTCGCAGCCGTGTGCGCTCTCGTCGCCCGCAACGAGGGCTTTCCGAACCTCAGGCTGCAACTGCTCATCTACCCGTGTGTGGCGCCCGAACCCGAACTGCCGTCGCATTTCAAGTTCGCAGAGGGCTACCTGCTCACCCGCAAGAGCATGACCTGGTTCTACGCGCAGTACTTGCGCTCGTCGAAGGACATGCAGGACTTCCGCTTCGCCCCGCTCATCGCTGACGACCTGACGAATCTCGCGCCGGCGTTCGTGCTGGTGGCGGGCTACGATCCGCTGCGGGACGAAGGCGTGCAGTACGCAGCGCGGCTCATCGAAGCCGGCAACCGAGTCACGCTCGTCAACTACGAGGGCATGATCCACGGCTTCCTGCTGATGCTGGGTGCCGTGGATGCCGCGAGTCGCGCGGCCGAGCAGGCGGCAAACGCGCTGAAGCGCGCGTTCGCCACCTGACTTGAGGTTCCCCGGATAGGCCTTCGGCCTCTGCCCCCAAGGGGGGCCGGCCCGGCGCGGGTTTGAGGCGCCCCCCCGATATGCCTTCGGCCTTTCCCCCAAGGGGGCCGGCCCACTTGGGGCGGCCCGGCGCGGGCTAATCCGTCAGCCTTTGTCCAGCCCCGCCTGGGCGCGGGCCTTCACCGCGAAGTCCTCTTCCGGCGAGTAGACCAGGCTCTTGCGGCCGATGAGCGCGAAGTAGATCACGCCCACGGCGTACCAGATCGCCACGCCGATCACGCCGCCGCGGTAGGTCGGGTCCTGGAACTGCATGTAGAGGGTGACCGCAGCGATGACGACCACGATCCAGCCGCCGAGCACGCCGAACGGACTGCGGTACGGGCGCTCGATGTTGGGCAGCCGGCTGCGCAGCAGGATGAATGCAATGGCCTGCAGCGCATACGAGATCATCGCGCCGAACACCGCCATGTTGAGGAGCTGCGCGCCGATGAACGCGCCGGCCCCTTCACCCTTGATGAGGTACACCGACATCATCACCGCGAAACCGAGCACCGCCCCCGCGATCAAGGCCACGTGCGGTACCTTGCGCGTGCCATGGGTTTCCGACAGTTTGGACGGGAAATATCCGGCACGCGACAACGAGTAGATCTGCCGGCCGAACGCGAAGATGATCGTGTGGAAGCTCGCGATCAACCCGATCACCGCACACAACGACAGCAGCTTCGCCGCGCCGGTGCCGTACAGCGCGCGGAAGCCGTCGAGCAGAGGCTCGCCTGAGCTGCCGAGGTAGAAGGCACCGCTCGCGACCGGGTCGCCGCCCTTGACCGGAATGCTCGAGTTGAGGAAGAGCACCATGAAGGCCGAGAAGAGCAGGGTCGCGATGCCGAGCAGCAGGCCCTTGGGCATGTCGCGCTTCGGATCGTGCGACTCCTCCGCGGCGAGCGGCAGTTGCTCGATCGCGAGGTACAGCCATACGGCGAATGGCATGGCTGCGAGAATGCCCTTCATCCCCAACGGCAGGAACGCGCCGCCACCCTCGGCGAGTTCGATGAGGCTGCCGTCATCCCCCACGCCGATGTTGAGTGCCCAGCGGGAGAAGTCGAGCTGTCCCGAGAAGATGGCGCTCGCCCAGAAGATCGCGAGCACCGCGAGGGCCAGCAAGGTCACGAGCACCGACACCTTGAACGACAGCTCCACCCCGATGAGATTGAGCCCCACGAACAGGATGTACATCCCGATCCACCACAATGGCTGGATCGACTCCGGTGTCTCGAAGATGCCGCCCAGATACGCGCCGATGAAGAACACGATCACCGCCGGGGTCAGCACGTACTCGATGTTCTCCGCGAGGCCCGTGACGAAGCCACCCCATGGCCCCATCGCGCTGCGTGCGAACGAGTAGGCGCCGCCCGTGTGCGGCAAAGCGGGCGACATCTCGGCCAGGCAGAAGCACAGGCAGACGTACATCAGCCCGATGATCATGGCGGCGAAGAACAGGCCGCCGAATCCGCCCGCGGCCAGCCCGAAGTTCCAGCCCGAGAAGTGGCCCGAGATCACCGCGCCCACCCCCAGGGCCCACAGTGACCATACGCGCGCGTGTTTTCGCAGCTCGCGCTTGGCGAAGTAATCGGCGCCGGCTTCGTGATACTCGACGTTGCCTACTTTCCTCTTTTCCATTTGCCATAGTCTCCTGTATGGGTTGGAACGGGTCTTCCGTGGCGTTATCGGGCTTGTCGACTGCACCCCTTGGTGGGACCGCCCCGGAGTATGGGTGAATGCGCCCGCCCCTAGCAACCGCTGCCATGCCGCGAGGGTATGATCGTGGCGACAAGTCGATCACGACGAGGAAGGGGAGAGGATGGCCACGCTGTCGGGAAAGATCGCCTGGGTGACGGGGGCGGGAACGGGTATCGGGCTGGCGGGCGCGCAGGCGCTGGCGGACGCCGGCGCGACGGTGGTGATGTCCGGGCGTCGCGCCGACGTACTGGAGTCCGAGGCCGCCAGGCTCAAGGCGAAGGGTGCACGGATCGAGACGGAGGCGCTGGACGTGAGCGATGCGGACGGTGTTGCCAAGGTGGCCAAGGCCATCCTGGGCCGCCACGGTCGTGTCGACATCCTCGTGAACAGCGCAGGCCTCAACGTGCCCACGCGCTTCTGGAAGAACCAGACGATCGCCGGTTGGAACGAGGTGATTCGCGTCAACCTCGACGGCAGCTACTACTGCATCGCGGCCGTGTTGCCGTCGATGCGCGAGCGCAAGGACGGCCTGGTGATCAACATATCGTCGTGGTCCGGTCGCTTCGACACCTACATGACCGGCCCGGCCTACAACGCCGCCAAGCACGCGGTGATCGCCATGACGGCGCACCTGAATCAGGAAGAATGCATCAACGGCATTCGCGCCTGTGCCATCTGCCCGGCGGAGGTCGCCACCCCGATCATGGACAAGCGGCCGATCCCGCCGTCGGCAGAAGACCGCGCCAAGATGCTGCAGCCGGACGATCTCGGCCGCACCATCCGTTTCGTGGCAGAGATGCCGCCGCACGCCTGCGTCAACGAGATCCTGATCAGTCCCACATGGAACCGGATCTTCCTCGGGGCCTCGGACCTGAAGCGCACCTGAGCGCCCGCACGAATGCGAAGCGCCTTGGTCTCGCGCTGCTCGTTTGGGCATTGCTGCTCGGCAGCATTGCGCAGGACGCCGCTGCGAACGACGCCGACCCGCGGCACTGGCTGCTCCAGACCGGCATCTACGGGCGTCACTACGGCTCGCGCCCGGACCTCAACGAGGACTACCGCTACCTCGGCCTCGAATACCACTGGGTCACGCGCTGGCTGGTCGGTGCCGCCACGTTTCGCAATTCCTTCGACCAGCCGAGCCAGATGCTCTACGGCGGCAAGCTCTGGCGTCCCCTCGAGGAACGGGCGCCGCTGCTGCACGTCAAGCTGGTCGGCGGCCTCGTGCATGGCTACAAGGGCGAGTACGACGACAACATCCCGTGGAACGAGTACGGGATCGCGCCCATGGTACTGCCCACCGTGGGCGTATCCGGCAAGCGCTTCACGACCGACCTGGTGTTCTACTATCGTGCCGGTTTTCTGGTGACGGTAGGCGTATTCTTCTGAGTCGATGCGACCCGGACGCATCGACCTGACCTTGAGACGGGAGGAGTGATGGCGACAAGAACGCTGTTCAGGAACGTCAACATACTTGATTGCACCGGAGCGCCGCCTTTCGCGGGTTCGGCACTGATCGAAGGCAATCGCATCAAGGCCGTGGCTCCGCAGGGGACGCCCATCGCGGCTGAAGGGGCCACCATCGTCGACGGCATGGGGGCAACCTTGATGCCGGGGCTCATCGAATCGCACTCGCACCTCACGTTTCTCGACACCTCCGATCTGGAATCGCTCGGGTTCGTGCCGCCGGAAGAGCACATCCTGCGTTCCGTCAGGAACGCGAAGAAGATGCTCGACCAGGGCTTCACGGCCTGCAACAGTGCGGCGGCGGCCAAGGCCCGGCTGGACATCGTGCTCCGCAACGCCATCGACGCCGGCGATTTCCCCGGGCCGCGGACGCTCGCCGCAAGCCCCGAGCTGGCACCGACCGCAGGCCTGGGCGACGTACGTCTGCGCCACATGCATCGCGAAACCTTCGCCATCGTCTGCGACGGGGCGGACGAGTTTCGCAAGACGGCGCGCGAGATGGTGCGAGAGGGCGTGGATACCTTGAAGATCAATCCTTCGGGTGACGAGTTCGTGCCGCATGCCCGTGCCCACCAGACCGTCATGACCGAGGCGGAGATCGCTGCGGTGTGCGAAGTGGCCCAGATGCACGACAAGCGGGTCGCGGCCCACTGCCGGAG
>JAIEMN010000035.1 GCA_019752115.1 Gemmatimonadaceae bacterium | reverse complement strand
CCATCTTCCGACTCCCAGAATGGGGGTGGGGACTTTGAGACGATCACTTCCTGGGGAATTTCACGCGATCACTGACAGGTGCGGCCTGTTGGTCTGGCACGTCAAGTTCAACAGCCGCCACTCCTCCCGCTCGATCAGCACGATCCCACGCTGCTACGACCTTAGGACGGCGCGCAACACGCGCGTCTCGCCGGTATTGGCCGCTTGGAGGAGCACGTCGCATCGCGGCATGGGAGTTTCTTCGGAGATGCCCGTGTAGCCGAAATCCGACCGCGTCGTTCTCGGCACCTCCCCTTCGGCGTTTCTAGCCGAGGCAGTCACCGATTCCTGAGACCGCGACGGGCAGGCGATCCCGCGGTGGCTCGTGTGGCAGCACGCTAGGCGTCTTTGCCGCGCTTCAAGCGTCGTGCCTTAAGCAACGGCGTGCAGTGTCCTAGCACCGCACCAGGCGATGACCTCGCGTGCCGAAGCTGACGGACCGGCTTGTTGCGGAGTCCCCACGTCGCCAGCGTACAGGTAGCTCCTCAAGCCTCCCCGCTCTGCACCTAGATGACGCTCGATCAAGAAGGGCATCGCGGCGACATGCTCGAGCGCCGGCGGCTCTCGGCGTTGGGCAGTGCGCGCACGGCAGGCGAGCTGGCGGCGCTCCGCGGCGACGGGCTGGGGTGGCAGTACATCAGTGAAGCCGATAGGCGTGGCGCGGCCGTCACTCACCTCCGCGCCGCCTTCTGATCCCGCACCACACGATGCAGCGCAAAAGCATCTCCTACTGGGTCATCGCAGCAGGAGGACCTCCTTCCTGCTACCGACACGGCCATACCCACTCCCGAGGAACCCATGCCGGAGGCTTTGAGGTCCTCACACTTAGGTGGCGAGGTCCTCACGTTTGACGGGAGGTCCTGACATGCGCCACGACCGCCCTGCTGATGTCGAGAGGTCCGCCCCCCGGTCCCCCGCCGGGTCCACCGCCTAGTCGCCTCCCGGCGGCGCCGAAGAGTCAAGCGAATGCGCCCATCATCTGCAGATGATGCCGAATCGAGAGTTCCTTCAGCTTGCCCAGCCCGGGGAAATGGGGCGTTGCATGGTAGCCGAGCAACTCTCGGCAAGCGGCCGTGCCTGCGAACGCCGCATCCGTGGCGGCGTAGCTGGCGACTCGTGCCGCCGCCTGAAGAAACTTGCCGGCGGGATTGGCGGTGGTAGCGTTGCTCGACGAGATGAAGTGCCGAATCCAGGCGTCCGAACTGCTCGCCTGCAGCGCGGTAAGGTGAATGACGACGGCGAGGGGCATCCCGCCCCCCGTGGTAAACACGTCCCCTACCGTCAGGAAGTCACCCCAGCCGGCATAGCCTTGCGCCCGGTACGTGCGATGGAGGTCCCCGAAGAACGATGCGGGAGGATACGCGGCATTGTGCGGCTGCCGCTGAAAACCATCACGCAGGAGGACCAGCGAGGTCGTCGGCAGTGCGAGCCGCAGCTGCGTGGGCGTCTGGTCCGTGATCACGTGTGTCGCCACGTGCCCAGCGTGCAGATGCCCCTGTGCGAGGTTAATCAGCGTCGTCGTGACGCTCGGATCGATGGGTACTTCGCGATGAACGATGCAGAGTTCACGGCCGGCGTACAGAGTGAAAAATGTCTGCACGTGCTGCACCGTGGTCCCCGTCAGGACGAGTAAACTGGGAACCACACTCGCATGGCTCCGCAGTGCCGCCGGACACGTGGCGTGCTGCAACACATCGTGGACGACGCCCGCGCGACTGTTGGCGACGGGATTCGTGATGATGGCGATCCGGCACCCGGCGGTCGTGAGCTCGGTGGCCGCGCGAAGACATGCGGACGGACTTGCATTGACGGGCTCAACCAGCGGCAGGATGTCTGGCCACTGCTGGAGGAGCGGGTGGGAATTGCGGAGCGCAAGCAGCTCATACTGGCGCCCACGCACGTAGGGCAGATACATCGAATCCTCACACGCGGCGGCCACGCGTGTGAGCGTGCCCGCTACTCGATGATGGTGGATAAAGGTTGGCGCAGTGCCTCGCGGAAGGCGCTGGCGTCGGCAAGATCAAAGCCCGCGCTCAGACAGAGGGCGGAGAGCGCGGGCACCACGTCGCGAATGATCTCCTCGACACCGGAGGTACGCGCCCGGCGTCGTAACGCGTCGGCGAAGGCCGCGTGTGCGCGCGCCGGAGCGAGCTGCTCGAAGAGGTCGCGGCACGCGTCGTACATGTGGGTGTTCGGCAGCGCCGGAGCGCGCCCGAAGACGTCGGCAATAATGGGGACGTACTCGTCTCGCCGAAGCGCGTCGAGCATCCACCCCGGTTGAAGTCGCGTGAGGTTGGAGTCGGCCGCGCGATGCGTGCGGAATCGTCCCGAGCTGGTGAGCTCGAGCAGACCCACGTTGGGCGGCAGCACGGCGGCGAGGCGGTCAATGGCGTCCGCGTGGGTCACCACATTGACGTAGTCGAAAACCCGGCAGTAATCCGTGAGCTGACCCGGCAACCGGTCGAGCGAATCGAGCGCCGTCTTGATCTCGTACACGGTCGTAGTTCCGTTGATCAGGACCACATCGGCTTTCGACGTCCCGACGCGAAACTCGGTCAGCATGGTGGTCGTGCGCAGCGAATGTCGACCGAGGAGGATGTGCCGAGCGATGGCATTTTTGTAGCAGTACTCCGCCCGGTAGGCCGACCACAGGTACGCGTACGCGGACGTGTACAGGCTCTCCAGCGACGGGATCAACGCGTCCGCGCCGTACGTCTCGCGCACGAGCTGACCGAGCGACCGCAATGGCGCGCTGTCGGCGCGGCGCGCCAGTGCGCGCGCAACTGGCGGAGCGAACACTCGCGCCAATGCTCGCTCGATCCCTGGCACCGCGGCCCAGTCCCACGGTTCGTCGGACAGCGCCCGAGGCGCCGGTGGGCGGCTCGGTGGCACGGTCGAAGCGGCGGTCGATGGACCGAGCGAAGTGAGCGGGGCGAATGGCATTACCCTCGAGTGTACCGGACGCACGCGCTGCGTGCCATGGGCCGCCGCACGCCGACCCACGAAACGCGATCTCATCCGTCCATTCTTGGGAATGAACCGGGCAGACTGGCCAAGGCGACGACGCGGGCCGGGTGCAACGAACTGGCACCCATGCGCGCCTTGGTGGAGTGGCGCGACGCGACGCGAGGACCAAACAGTCTCCCAGCGCCGATGGGCTGCCGTGCCGTCGCTCGATCTCTAGATGGTTCCCCGGCGTCCGCGGTGTGCTCATGGACGGCAATGTCGAGGTCGGTGCGCCGTCGCGAAAGCTGCCGCTGATCGCGAGGGCCGATTAGGCGATAATCGGGCCGATTACCCGTCAGCTAGACACTTTCTCGCTCGACATTGGGCTGGCGTCTTCGGCGCCTACGTGCCGGCCGGTCGGTCGGTCGGCGACTCAGCTTTCCGGCGGCGGCGAGGTTTCCAGCAGACTCTGCAACCCCCGAAACATGGCGGGCAAGTCCGCCAGGTCCGTGACATGCCCCCCGGCGCTGCCCGAACTGCCAGCCAACCCCGCGCCAACGCGGAGACTGGTCGGGGGCTCCTCGCGTTCGCGCTGTTCGAGACCCTCTGCCTGATCACGCAGGCGCTCTACGGCCCACGCTACGCGATAACCCGGTCCGTTGACCGGCACCCAGCCTGGCGCCGCATCGAGGGCAATGGCCGCTCGCTCGAGCCGGTCGGCATGGTCCCGAAAGAACCCGGACGTCGGCGGCGACTCCTCCGCGTAAGACTCCTGATGACACACATCCGCTACCTTATCGCCCAGCAGCGTCAGGTAGGTGTCGGAGAACGCTGCGGGCAGGGCGCGTCGCAGGTCTGCCATCGCCTCAAGGTCATCCGCCGTCGCCAGACCCTCGGCCGCGACCTGCAAGCCCGCTGCGAGCAGCTGAGGTGAGCGCAGCGCCTGGCCGCTTTGTCCCACCGTCCCAAGCTCTACATGCCAGAAGGCATTTGGTGCCTCGGCGGCGTACACGCGCCTCAGTAACGGCGCCACGACCTCGGGCGAGGCGACGCCCTCACCACGCCATAACCGCAGGACCCTCGCGAGCGAGTGGCGCGCGACCGACACGAGGTCCGGATGATTCAACCGATCCGCGATGTCACACAGCACCATGGCCCGCGCTTCCGGTTTGCTCAAGAGCTGAGCGGTGTATACCGGCGGCGCGCCGGGGGCGGTATCCGCTATGGCGAGGCGCCGGAGGGTTAACGCCAGCACGTGAGGCGCGGTCGCGCCCCGAAACGCCTGCCCGCGATGGCCCCGCAGCAGACTGATCACCTGCTCCAGCGCCACCGCCGAAGCAATAAGCGTGGTCACGCATGTATAATCATCGCACAGTATATGTGACACGTAGTCGCGCGCTGAGGGGTTGGCGAAGCGGAGTGACACCTCGCCGTTCCACTCGCGGTCCGACGTCAGGAAGCTGCCGACGAGTGGGGCGAGGACGCGACGGAGCGGACGAGCGCTGACGGATGCGCCGAAGAGCGTCGCGCGGGAGCGCTGAAACTCGTGCCACGCGGCCTCCAGTCGAGTCAGCGTCACGCTGCCCGCGAAGCTCGCCGCGATACACAACACGTCACGTCCGTCGGCGTCGATACCCTCGTGATACGCGTGCTCCCACAAGAGTTCTGGGGTCTGTAACGCGTGAAGGAAGGCGTCTACATACTTCGCGGGCGGGATGTGGCCGGCATGAGCGGATGACGTTAGAAACTCGAGCAGCCGCGGATTGAAGTTCGGGTGCTGAATCACGGCGCTCCACTGACCGCTCTGGAGCAGGGCCAACCGCGGGGCCGGGGGCAGATCGGACCAGAAGAGGTGCTGATACAGCATTTCGGCGCGGATCTGCGTCGTGTACTGCTCAGGCGACACGGTGAAGGCGTGGGGAGCCAGCTTTACCGCCGCGAGCGGTTCGGAGAGCTGCCTGGCACGCTCCAGTACATACTCCCGTGTCGTCAGCACGAGACGCCAGTTGGGCTCGGCGCGAACGTCACGCATGAGTTCGACCAATCGCCGGTCCTCGTGACGGTGCAGACCCTCGAAGCGTGTTTGTCCAAGAAAATCGTCGAAGTAGAACACTTGGCGCTGTCCCCGGCGCCGGCGCACCGCGAGCTCTGGCAACCCCTCGGAAAGTGTGACGAGCTCGAACTCGCGATTCGCCACCAGCTCGGCCAGCACCAGCCTCGCGAGCGTGGTCTTCCCCACCCCGGGATTGCCAGTGATGATGCAGAGGTGGTCTGCGTCGAGGCGCGCGAGCGCCGCAGGGACGCCGCCGTGTATGACCGACCGCGCGACGGTGCGCCGAATCTGGTCCAACTCATCGTCACTCCCCGCAAACACTCCCGCATGCAGAATCCGCTCTAAGACGGCTGTGCTGGCGAGCCACAACTTCGGATGGCGCCGCTCCACCTCTGGATGCTGACCGAGGAGGTTGTTGAGCTCAGTGCGGGTCATCACGTCATTCGACGTGGCGCAGTATGGCGCAAACAGCCTGCAGATCTCGTCCCGCACTGTCGGCGATACGTCGAGGGATGTCACGAGCACGTAGCGGGCAGGCGCTAGGCGCGCAACCTTCGCAAGCTCGTGGCGCCGTAACTGTGAGACCAGCTGACTGACGCTGGACCCTGCATAGTGCTTGCACTGCACCACGAGCGCGTGCGGATGTGTTGGACTTGCCTGCCGCAGATCGATGCCGCCGTCCCGTCCGACGTCAAATGACTGGAGCTGCATCCCGTGGGCGGCCTGGAGGAGGTCGCGCGTCAGGCGCTCGAACTCAAGGGGCGAGAGCTGGTCGAAGGCGTATTCGGGCATTGAAATCAATCTGTACGCTTGACATCACCGTCACGACGTGGGCCCTTTCGGAAAATTCGTTGACGGGTGTCGGCGAAGGTGCTTGACATCTCCGGCTCGAACAGCGTTCTACGCTCTCAGTAGCGCGAAGTTTGCGGCGGCGTCACGGTCTCGCGCCGAGGGGCAACGGGCCGAACTCTTGGATAGGACCGGGCGATCTTCCGGCGGGAGATCCGGAAGATCTTCTGGCGGGATGCCCTGTACCGCCGGCTGCTCGTCGTCCCACACGACCCGCGGCACACCGAGCGCTTTGTGGATGGCGATTTCGCGGCGGAGGACCTGGTTCGCATAGAACAAGGCGGTCTCCATGCCGGTCGCGAGCGTGGGGAACTCCGATAGAGAGGACATGTCCGAGGCCCTGAGACTGAGGTGGCAACGGCGCACCGCGCGGCGTCGCCGCGGTGCGCCAGAGAGCGGCCCAGCCTCGCGCCTAGCGATCTCTTGTATACGGCCAGCAATCACATTCCGCCATGGTTGTGCACTGAACGGCCGGTCGCATTCGCCGCTCGGCGCCCTCCTGCCGCTGCTCGGCAGGCACCGCCAACGGCTTGTCAAACTGTTCCTGCGAGAAGGGCTTCTCGAGGAACAGCCTCATGTCGTGCCCGATGCACGCCGAGATGTCATCGTCGGCCGAAAACCTTGATACGACCGGTCCCGTCGCGAGCGCGACCATCGCGGGATGGCGCTTTCTATGGAGCGCTACGCCGATGAGCGCTAGGAAAAGATTGCGGAGTTGCATTCTCGCCCTCCGACACCTGCGAGACATCGATGCTCCGGCAACACTCGGTGGGATGAACCGGATGACGGCGCAGTGACACTCACGCATACACTAGTGACGCTAACCTGGGACGATCTCAACAGCACTGCCTCGCAAATGCCTTCCTTCAAGCGTACTAAGTCTTCGCTGCGTGCGAACCAGACAGCCCAATTGGTGGGATTGCGGCGCCTACCTCCACGATCTGAGGCAATGAATCGCCAGACTGACGTTGAGTACCTATTGCCGCGGATTCTGCAGTGCGTTAAGTCGCCTGTCACGCAAGTACTCGAGTACGTCGTTCTTCTCCTGATCGCGAGTGCGTGTGCAGAGCGCTCTGGCGTCACCAATACCACGAACGTGCAGGGTGCCCTCCCACCCGCGACGGGTCGAATGGCCAAGATTGACACGCAAACGACACAGTGCGGGCCGGGATGCGATCTGGTCCCCGGACCAGTGCCACGAACCCATACTGAGGTACGGGGTCCTGGCACCGACCTCAGTTCCGGCTACGTAAGCGTACCCTGGCCCGTAGACTATTCAGAACCGACGTGGGTCGAGATGAGTGTGGTTGGCACCATCGGACGAGCGTACACAACATCAATGGTACCGTCTTTCGACTCGCTCAGGGGACGACCGCTTCAGCCACTAGACGCGGACGGAATGTACGTCGGCTCTTCCTGTGCCGGATACTTTACAACATCGTTCTTCAAGTATGGGTCACCGACAAATCCGGTGATGGCCTGTAATAAGTCGATCTCGAATTCCATGGAGTCACCGACGCTCAGTCGGTTCTCGGTACAGGGCCTCGCTTACGGATCTGGCAGCGTAGTACGCCTGGGAATGGCTCAACCCACGTGGCCTGGTTGGTACAATTGCCAAGGGCCATGCGTCTATCTCTCCTCAGGCGGCGAACAGCGCGTCTCTATATCACCGGCTTCAGATATGCTGCGATTAACCGCCTCTCCGTCCGAGATCGTACAAGGTGACACCGTCCTTTTTTCGCTGACGGTAACGGGCTTCACCCTCGCTCCAACACCGCGCACTTGGACGTGGGTACCTCACCGACGCGCGACCCTTGGAGTGGTCGTCGACAGCGCGCCCGACACGCGAACAGGATCCTGTGCAGGCTCTTTGAATACGTGTCTCACAGCCGTAGATCGCACTGGCGTAATGTACGTGTATGCCCTGTTGCTGCCGTCGCGATACGAGCAAGCGTCCGCACAGGTGACTGTCCGGCCACTCCAACTTATCGCGACACCCGACCGGCCGCAGATTTCAGCATCCGGCGATACAGTGGAACTCAAGATCGCCACTTCACCCAAAGCTCGCGCCTTTACTTCAATCGCGGTGACAGGCGCCAAAAGCGCTTCCGGTAGTTGTAATCCGTCGACGAGTCGGTGCAAGATCTCTGTGAACGCACCCGACACACTCACGGTGACGGCGACGACTAGCCAAGGTGTCCCTCTCTCAGCGCGAGTGGTCATTGATACCGTCGCCTGTCCGACCGGTGATGCTGCGCTCGACAACACCGCAACGCGCCGATTGCTCGATTCCCTGTGGACAGTCGGCGGAGCGAATCAGCCGTTGACCAGCAAAATTGAGCGAAGCGGGCTCGTTGTCGACTCAGCGGGCGTCATGATTTACCGCGTGCTGCCGCCGAATCAATACTCTACCCCATGTACCACACAGTCAGCGCTGGATCGTTATCGCGAAGCGTTCCCAAGCTGGATTCCCGGGGTAATGAACATTGTGACCCTCGTTCATACACATCCATATCGGCCGGGTGTGGACACGCTTCCACATGTGGGGTGCCCCACCTCAAAAGCCGGACAAACCGTGGGGGATGGACCCAGCCCAGAGGATTGGGACACGTATTATCAGGCGCTCGACCTCAACCGCTTTTTCGAATCTCTCAATCCCGGGACACAATTGCTCAATCCGAGATTTCGCCAGGTGCTCATTGATCAGGACCGTGTGTGGACCCAAGGTCCACACACGGGCGCTTGGCGGGCAGACTCGGCTTCACCACCAAGAAGACTTCCGATACCGATCCAGGTCGGCCAGAACGTACAGGGGTATCGACGTGCGATTCCGCCGTCGCCGCTCGTGTGTATGACGAAGACTACGACCGCCCCTTCAACGAAATAGAGGATCGATGCTCACCAAGCTTTTGCTGGCTCTCGGCATATCGGGTGCCGTCGTGGTCGCACGCAAGCCGGTTGGACCACGTGCTCCTCTTGCGCGAGCCACGAACACGTGTGCGATGAAGAGCGTACAGGTTCAGGCTGAGGCGTTGTTACGAATTCAACGGGTCGTCGAAGACACCTCAGTATACTTTACCTCGTTGCGAACTCGCGCGGGGCTTCTCTCCGCGACGTTGGGCGACATCGAGACGGTGTCCGATACGCTCGAGTGTCAGCGGGCTCTTCGCGCATTTTGGTCCTTTTACGATTCAACCAGCGAGGCGACCGTAATGCGGTCGGTCGACTCCGGACTACTTGTGCGGGTTGGCCCGAATCGAAGAATTTGGGTGGTGGACGTTTTCAACCAATGGTCCGGAGCGACGTACACCGTATTCGACTCAACCTACAGTGTCGTTCGTCCAAACTTGTAACGTGCGAATCACCTTTTCGTACGGACGCCGTCAACATAAGTTCGGCCGCCCTAATGGCGATCTTGATCCTGCGAACGCTGCAAGACCTTCGTCACAGCGCGAAGTCGTCGCGTTCGCCGTGCAGGCTTCGGTCCGTCACGGACCCCTGTGGCACGCTCACTCAGCGTTGCTGACAATACGTTCACGGGTCCGCGCGGCAGAAATCAGTGCAGTTTCGAAAATCGGCCTTGAAGGGCAACCTCCCGTTCCAGATGCCTGCGGTTTGGCGCCAGTCGACGAAGAGCCTCAAGTCATCTGGAGATGAAGGTGGGCGACCCCCTCGATCCCGTTGCCGTTACCGCGGCGGCTTGTCGACGAATGCAGCGACGGCGTCAACAAGTCCGGGCGAGAGTGGCGCGCTGGCGCCGTCGTAGATGGGCATCTGGCAGGCCCGGTCGGCTGGCGCCTGCTTGAGTACGTGGTTCATCCCTTCAATGCGGACCACACGGCACCAAGGTTTGCTCGCGCGAGCAGGTCCGCTTCGAGAGGAGCCACCTGTAAGTCGCTCGAACATTACATAATCAAGCACGGACTCGTCAGTCGTGCGATTTCGCTCTCCCCGCGTACTGCATCCACGAGCGCGGATAGCCTTGGACGCTGGGTCGGAACAATCTGGCGAGGATCGGCGGCGTGAAGTCGACTGTCTCTCCGCGCCTCAGTCGTGCGAGGATGCTGTCACTCTGGATCAGCAGCGGCGCGGGGTAGTTTTGCGCTGAGTTGTTTGCGGATGACTTGGTCCGCCGGTCCGGCCGCTCCCACAAGCGAGCTGTAGGCAGCGGTGAGCGTCTGGCGGAGCCCAACGAGTCCGAGCAACGCTCCCTCACTGTGTCCCGCGACAATCACCCGTGAAAATCGGCAGACTGCCGACAACAACCGCAGCCAGCCGACCACGTCATCTACAAACCGGTCGAACGTCAGGCGTTCATCGGGTATCCCTCCACCTCTGCTGCCCGCCACACCTCGCTTGTCGAAGCGCAGGGTCGCAATCCGCCGCGCTCGCAAGCGACTCGGCCAGCAGAAGAAGAGAACCCGGCGCGCCGCCAGGGCCGTTACCGTCGCGGTCGGTCGGCCTTGACCCGGAGATGAGCGGGACGACGGGCATCGCACCACGCACCCGCGGCACGAAAAGGGTGCCCGCGAGCTGTTCAGGTGCGTGCGGAGGCAGTACTGCTTCGGACGCGACCTTGGGGGCGGCCTGCGACGAGAGCTGGTGGGCGCCCACGGCGAGGCACGCGCCGAGAGCAAGCGTGCGAGGGATGCGAGCGAGGAACATCAGTTCGAGCACTCCAGCAGAAGGGTTTTCCCTGTCCGGCGCAGGGCGCTATCCGCGCGCGCGGGTTCAGTCGGACGCACTCCCACGCCGGGTAGATTTGAAAGAGCTGAGACCGAGCTACTCTTTGCTCACGGCGAAGACGGCCACCTGCCATTGGATTTGCCCGAGACCTGGCGAGTGCTGGTGATGGTTCTGCGGAAGAAGTGTGTGCCCCTCGGCCATTCCGACTCCGTCAACGCACGCCGCGCAACGTTAGATCTCTGGAGGAGCGCTGGCGTTCCAGGTAAGTGTAGCGCATCGAATGCTCCATGCTGAGATTGCGACACAATTTGCGATTACTTGTAGACTGCCGCCGCGGAATCTCCAGTTGGTCGTGAACAATGCGCGCCAGGCCAGTCTATGCAGGGAGGCTTGGCGCAGGTGGCACCCATCGATTTCGAATCGTTTATACCCGACTTTCGCTGCCCCGCATGTCACCGCACCACCACACACGTGCGTCCTTGAGTAAGCGAGGCCTCGCGCATGGCTCGGTCCTGTTCAAGTCCGTCGCCGCCTGCGCGACGTACACTTGCGGGATCACCAGCAGTGACCTTGGGAACATTTGCAAAGGCGCCAGTGCATTCGACCAACTCGGGATCATCTCGCCCCAATCTCGGTCCCGACGCAGCACGACGTGCAACATCGGCGACCGCTCATTGGGGAGACCGGTCACGGCCTTCCACACCGGTCGTCCTGTTCCGAACGACTGTTGCCGTGATGCATTCCGGAGGCTAGAAGCCCTCGAACACTAAGTCCGTAAGGTCGCCAATCTCCTCGACGGTCGATTCCTCGACACCGCTGGGCGTCTCGATATCGAGCTCGAGCGGCCCCGCCGCCTCGAGCTCGTCTCGCTGGTCCAGGATGAAGGCGCGGTGCTGCAAGGTCCCGTCCTCGACCCAGAAGATGATTTTCCAAAACCGCTGCGGGATCTTGATGCGCGTCCCCATGACGGCATCCGAGTTCGGACTCCGCAGCGAGTCGTACGTAGGGTCATCCGCCGCCAGAATCGGCCCGACAAACTCACTCAACCGGGTGTGCTCGTCCTTGGCCGCGCCCACGACTTCCCGCTCGACGGTGTACCACTCCCGCGTGCCGTTGAAGGCGGCGATCTGCGGACAGACGTTCGTCAGCGTGAAGCTATGGAGGTCGGCCTGTCGCCGCTCCTGGGGGGTGCCGAACACCACGTACTCGCGCGCCGCCTGATGGCCGCGTTGCAGCATCTGGCTGAAGATCGAGTCGTCCGGCTGGTGCTCTTCCGCGATGCGCGGGTCTAACGACCAGGATGGGCGCTGGGGGAGACTGCTGCGAGACCGCCCCTTCCCGTCGATGTTGACCGCCGCGAAGATCGGGACGCGGCGCTTTGCATGCATGGCCGTCGTGAAGTGCCGGAACGGCAGCAGATACTCGGTGGGCGCGTCGACCCGGGGAGCCAACGCCTTCCGCAGGACCGGCTTGGGCGATGGCATCGGGATAGTCACGCCGTGGAGGAAGTCCGGATCGTAGCCGAGGTCGTTCGGGAAGAGGTCGAGGGCGCGCCGCGCGATTTCCACGCCGAGCGCGGGTCGATTCGCCGTCCAACCGGACCGTCTGATCACGGGCGCCCCGAGGTGAGCGCTCCCGGGACGAGCGACGACCGACCGCCCCACTGTCGCAGGCCGCAGCACCGTCGGAATCGCGACCGGGGTCGCCAGCGGCCCCTCGCTGACGTCCCCAGCCGCCCCCCCGATGATCGCCAGCGCCCGCGCGGCGTCAGCCGCATACATCCCGTCTTTCGTGTTCGCGAGTTCGCGGAGCCTCGCGAGGATCTGACTGATGCGCGTGCCTTCGTTCGAGACGTACCGCAGAGACGCGTCGTCATCTTGCCGCGTCGCCGGGGAATTGTCCTGGCGCAGCACCACCCACTGCCCGTCCTGTTGCGTCACGGCGGGGACGCCGCGTCGGTGGAGCGCCACGACAAACCACTGGTCGTTGAAGACCGGGGAGCCGGACGAGCCCCGGAGCGTGTCGGTCTCGTAGTATAGGAAGTTGTTCGCGGGCGTCCCCGCCGCCGCCATCTGGTCATCGTACGGGTAGACGGTGACCTTGTTGTTCCGCGCAGCGACGTGCTTCTGTCGGCCATTGGGATGCTGCACGATGGTGGCGTACTCATCACGTACGATCTTACCGGTCTGCTCGAAGAGACGCAGATAGCCATAGTCGAGCAACGGCGTGCCATCGGTCGCGGTGGCGCTCACCGTCGTGATCGCAAAGTCGAGCGCCTCGTCCGCCACGAATAGCTCGCCCGGGATGAGGCGGAAGACCCGTGGCGGGAGCGGCATCCCCGTCACGTCATCCGCCGCATCCAGCGTGAAGGTAGCCGCAGCCGCCCAATCCGGGGTGCGTAGGACATGCTGATTGGTCAGAAGCAGGTACGGCGCCACTAAGAAGCCCGTGGCGAAGCCCGTTCCCTGTCCCGCGACAGGAATCTCGAGACGGCCGACCGCACGTGCCGCACGTTGGCCGATCTCGAGGTACCGGATCGGCAGAATATCGCTCCCGTCGATGAGGCTCTCAAAGAAAACGCGGTCACTCGGCAGCAGGAATTCGCGCCGCTTGTTGAGCATGTCCGCTTCTACTTCGGCCGACGTGCCCTGGGCCTGTCGGTCCTGTGCCGCCTGAAAGCGCATCGCGCTCTCGACTGCCGCCACCAAATCAATACGTCCCATTGGGTGCTCCACGTGAGGAGGAAGGCAAGCCGCCGGATTGACCCCTCCGCTAATGTGTGGCGTCATAGCCTCGGCCGTCCATCCCATCGGCTGGCATAGGACGTTCACGTCTTGCGTATTCGGCCTTCGTCCGCACAAACGCATCGCCGAGAGGGACGGGGAACGCAAGCAGTAAGGGGGCGTGCGTGGTCCGCCTAGCTCCGTCCCCGTCGCCCCGTCCCAACCGCGACGCACACGGCCCCCATCAATCGCGTGCCACCTCGGGGGAGAGACGGTAACGCGATGCGTCCGTGTGCTGCTGTACACAGGCGACGCGCGGTGAACGCACGATGGGGTGGATGTCTACGCCATTCTCGCTCGGACTGCCTTTGCCTTCCCCGCAGACAGAGGAGCTCGACCACGAGCGCTGCTGCGCGAGCAATATGGTCATCAAGCCGGTGTCGCACGAGCGATGTGGCGGTACGCGCAACTAATGTAGCCATGACCACACTGCCGCCGCGCTCGCCCTCGGCACGTGATCCCGCAGCAGCCAACCGCAGCCCCCGGCGCCTGGGTCAGCATCCATTCGCTAGCCCCACGGTCGTCTTGCAATCGGCTCGCTAGGGAAAAGCTCGAGATACGCGGAGGGACTGCGTCTCGCGAGCCACGCTATCAGTTCGGCGACTTCGTCCGCCCTCAATGGCGTCTCGCGGTCACCGTACCAGTCAGGGCACAACGCGTTTGCTGGCGACTGTGGCGTTGCCCGCCATCTGCGAAGAATGCGCACTACGAGTGTCACCTCAAGTTCTCTCATTGACCCATCCACATAGGAATTGGGATCGCGCGATACAAGGTCCTCGGGAGCCCCGTGTACCCCGTCGCACCATCGGATTGCAGTCGCGCTCAGATCCCATAGATCCGTCATGAACCTGCGATATCCGTCGGCGCCACCTTGACAGCAATTCATCTGACGAAATTGAGTCTAGCGAATGTGAAGCATTGGATGCGCCCGGCTGGTACGTTCTGCCGTCGGGCGACGAGTCCGCTGCGCTGTTGGACACCTTGTAGCGCGGCGCCAGCGGACTGGATGGGAAAAATCTTCCACATGTCGACGCTCCGTCGAGACTGGCCACTCCTCCGAGCTATTGATCCTCCTTGGACCTCTCAGAACTTCACTGGACAGGGACGCGCGAGAGAGGGAGAGAAAATGCGGAGAACCGGCGCGGGAGCGCGGAGTGCGGCAGGGATCGCTCATGCACCGAGGACCCTTGGGGACCGCCGACTCCAAGAAGAATGTCCTTGCTCACCCATGCCCGCACGACTGCATCGAGCGTGGAACGCGTGTGCGCTGCCCGGCTACGTGCCGGGTGTCAGCTCGCGGTGTCTGAAGCGTCCGTTCCTGCACCGGAACGCTGGCTCCATTGTTACGGTGGCAAGCTGCCCGACCATTCGGGCCAACGCCCGTGCGCGTTCGATCCGCCGGCTGGACGCGCATGTAGGTGCCGGTGGTACCCGACAAAGCGCCAAGCCAGTCCGTCCCCACAAGCCTGCTCAGGCCGAGGTGTGCGGCCCTCCCCTCGCAAATCCGCCGCGTGTGGTTGACAGGTGGCCACGAATGGGCGTCCGGGGCAATTGGTGTGCTATCCACTTTCACGAACTCGTCACCAACGGGAATCACCGGGTTCCGTCGTGAGCATTTCCAGTGTGCTGCCTCACGTGCGCTCCACCTTCTCGTCGTGACTACGTACGATGGGAGCTGACGTCTCAGCGATTGAAGCGACGAGACCGGACGCATCAGGCCTTCCGATCCCATTACCCACTCCTCCAAGGTAGCTCGCACAGATCCGAGTTTCGTCTCGCGCGCGCGCTCAGGTATCCGCCGCGGTCTCCCCGAATCTCCCGGGCACGCGTCGTTGCGCGTGTGACGCGCGCCAATGCAAGGCCGATTAAGGAAGCAGAGGAGATGATCTGCTCTTGCGCATCTGTGGGCGCCGCGCAGGTTCGAAGGTGTCGCCTAACGAGCAGTGCGTGAAGACACCGTCGTGCCGCCGCTTCGCGATTGAAAGACAACGACAACGCAGGACTGGCGTACAGGCACCGATCCGTGCCAAACCCGAGATCGTAGTCAGCAGGCCCGCCGGGGAGAAGGCCTCAGCGGAACTAGAGCGACCGGAGAATTGAATGCGCTTCCCCCGTTTTGCGTTCGTAGCGACTCTGCTTGGAGTGCAACAGCAACTGCACGCGCAGACATCAATGACTCTGACAGAAGCGCGCGTTCAGGGCTCGTGTGCGGCGGGAAATCGCGACTGTCACGCCCTCCAGCGCCGGGAGGGGACATGGTATGTTAACCAGCCGCTTCGAGATCCCCTCGTCTATACGTTCGAACCGGCCGCCGACAAACGATGTGACGAGTACGCCGTGCGCTTTCAACCATTGGGGAGCACGCGCGGTACGGATCAACCGGACGCCGTCCTTCTGATGTTCGCCGAAAACGCGAATCCGTCCGGCGAGGTTCGCGAGTGCCGTGCGTCTTGGCGGTGGCGCCTCAGCGACTATCCCGGTAAGCAGTACGTCGAGGCACGCCTGTACCTCGCGGATAAATACTCAGTCGGCACCCCTCCGCTGGCACGCGCGACGGCAAGCGCGGATGCGAACTCGCCAGCGCAGCTCTTCGTCGGCATGGCGTGGGACGTTCAGGGAAAACGGCCTGCCAATCGGGATGGGTTCACGCCAAATCCCCAGCTGACTAAGCGATTCTTGCCCACCATCGGCGCCGACGTGCCGCTCATCTTCCCGGGTTTTGCTGTGCCGCGCGTGCGCGTCGTGGTTGCCACGGCCTTCAACAACGCAGGGGCCGACTTGTATGGGGGCGTCAGTGTGGTTCCGCTCTTCTTGGGAGCGCGTGCGGGAGCCTTTCCCATGCAGGTCATGGCGGCGATGCGATGGTACGGACCTCGTGCTGATCCAAGCATCGTTATCGGTGGCTTCGTCACGTCGGCTGGATTGACGGCAGCATTGCAAGGACTAGGAATTCGGTAGGTGCGTCAAGCGACCGACGTCGCCGCCTTCGAAGCTGCGTGAGCGGCGGGGCGGGGACGCACGCGCTGGTGAAAGTATGATGCATTGAGTTGCGTGCGGAGTGTAGCGAACCCCAAGGTCGGCGTCAGGGGCTCCGCGTTTTGCGCACAACCACCATGCTTCCTGGAAGAGTCACCCATGCGATTTGCTTGGCGCTTGCCCCGCGACGAGAGCACGCGGCGGCCCAGACCATCACGTAGAGCCGTTCGCATGGGTGCCGCTCCGCGAGTACATCACGCGATCTGCACCGCGCGGGGCTGCCCAGCCGCACGCACGCTGAGCGCCACGTGGCCGGTGACGTGGATTGCGTGACGGCCAGCCGACTCAAAAGGGGGCGCCCCCCGAGAGCGCCGGCCTACGTAGACGCGTCTGTCGCATACTCCACTCGATGACCGAAAAATGCCCTCCGGCGGCCATCTCGCACTCAAGCTAACGTTTATACACACTCCCCGGTGAGCGCGCTGTCCGAAACGAAAACCAGCGGCGAGAGTGCATGCGGAAGGAATCGGCAGATGCGATACGGTACTTGCAGCCGCGATCCGTTTGGTCCGCTGACGATTTGCTATACCAAAAGCACGGACTGAGGCTCAATCAACAAGACGAGTCGGAGCCCAGGATCATGAGCGTCGGGCGTACTCTCGAATCGTTGATCGCAACACCGAACTTTCGGCAAGAGCGGTCGAAACCGCCCGTTGTCTGCGTTCCATAGCCGCATCCGAGGTACCGAGCGCTTCTGGTCGACGGATTACGCGCAGCGCCACTTTGCCGATGGCGGCCACGTTCCCTCTTGCCCGGCAAACATCCATGCTTCGATCAGGTCATTCCTGGCACGCACGCGCAGTCGAAGATCACTGCGTTTGGCGCACATATTGACCTGCACGCCCCCTTCTCGTCGACGTAGATCTGGAAGTACCGAGCGGCCATCGCAAAGGCCGTTCTGGATTGAGGCGGCTGACTCCGTCGAGTGGGCGCACCGATAACAACAGCACCCTCTGCGGCAAGCATCAGCGCAGCAAGCTGCAACAACGGAATTGTGAACTGTGAGTCGGTAGCGAGCGCGGACACCAGCGCGGCTCGCGCAGCGACCGTGTCGGTCCAAAGTGAGCGCACTGATACCTGCTGGTTACACTTTAGCGATCCCTCGAGCGGCCAGACCTTGGATGCACCGATCTCTTCGAGCACTCGCGAGAGATACAGCCCTGCTGGAGGATTTGATGACCAGTTCAGCTAGTCCGCAGTGTCGGCGTTCGCGGTGGATCTGCGAAAATCCAACAGTTGCGGAAGCTCGCGCAACAGACTGTCAGTGCGTATGGTATCGCGCGACGCTCTGGACTGCGGAGAGCCAAGCAGTACCGATTCGAAAGTCAATGCAATCAGCATCATCGCTCCGATCCTAAATTTGGAGGCACAGGATGGTGAAGCACGCCGAAATTTCTCACCGCAAGCGTCCAAAGGCGACGGCCTGACGCCAGTGTTGAGCAACAGCTGCGGAAGACAGAACTCCGTCAACGTCAGCGCGCTAGCGCCGCCGTTACAGTGCGGACCAAAGAGCGGCCGTCCGGCATCGACGCGAGGTTAGGCGTCCGCGAGGCGAGCACTCGGTTAGCGGTCAAGACGCATCGTCATTACAGCCATCTGCCAGCGATGAGTCGAATGAGCCAGACAGAGCCAATCGAAACAGCCACCAGTTTGGACCAAAAGCAAACCACGCTCGGATAGTTGATCGCGGGTGGTGCGGTTACCTCGATGTCAACGGTCAAGTCCTCGCTCTGCCGTTCTTTCAACCGATGAAACGAGCCCCAAATAAGCGCTGCAAGAACATACTGTGCGAAGTCCAGCGCTAGACCGATCACTAGACACAACAGCGGTCCAAGAAAGTCCGCATCGAGCTTCGCAGCCGCACCATCACCGATCCTGAATATCCACACCACCGCGATGCCAGCAAGGGCCAACGCGCGAGCCTGATCGCTAGCCTTCCCAGAGTGGTCGTAGTACGCCTCTCGAGCCTCGCTGAGCTTCATAAGACGTGTGACCTCGGACCGGTGCTATTCGTGCCCTTATTGCCGCTTACGGGCCCTTCCTTCTTTGCGATAACAATAGAAGCCGTTTTTGTACTCTGCTTGGAGGCCTTCTTCGCGGCCTTCTTCGCGGCCTTCTTCGCGGCCTTCTTCGCGGCCTTCCTCGCCGTCTTCTTGCCCACCTTCTTCGCCGCCTTCTTTGCCATTGAGCGATCCTCCAATTCAGATGTGGAAAGAGACTATCCCGGTGGGCGCCTGACACCAAGTTCTGCCGCAGGGATTCATAACATCGTGCTAGCGGAGCGCAGCGAACGAATCAGGCTCATCATTCAGCCCCGCCGGCAGCAGCGATCAGGTGCATAGGAGGTCGCGGGTCGTGTACTGCAGGATTGAGCACCGATTGATGGTGACGGACTTCGAACGCGTTACGCTCGCGAGGACAGATCGACCGTCTGCAGGAAGTCGTCGAAGCAGCCGAATGACCAGATTGCGTGGAACGGGAAAAAGCTGATCGGAACCGTTGGTTCCGTTTCCCTACGCCAGGGCGCTTCGACTGACGCCAAGCGCACACCGAGAATGGCCTCACTCCACGTATTGGATCCATAGCACGCGCAACCGCCGAGCGTCCTACAGGTCGATGACAGCGCGATACAGGAATCACCGCACGGCTTCCCCGTGGTGCAGCGTTTGCAACACGTCGTGGTGCCCGTCGATGTCGTTGGCGTACCCGTCGCGGTAAAGACGACCGGGCTGCCCGTAACGGTCGAGAGCCCGACCGATGCGCGAAGTTTGTTGCTGCCAGCGGTAGCGCCGAGAATCCACGAGGCCGCGCTCGCTTCGCCGTTGGCGTCCGTCACGTCGGTACTGCCGATCACGAGCCCGGTGTTCTCGATGACGTCGAACGTGACCGTCACGCCTGGTACCGCCCTTCCAGCGCCGTCCTTGACCACGACCGTGGGGGATACCGGCACGCTGGTTCTGACGGGGGCAGTTTGGCCATTGCCGGTGACCAGTCCGATTGAGGCGCTCTGGGGTTCGACACGAATGGTGGACGCGCTCGTCCGCGCATCACTCGTCGCTTCGACGACAGTCGTACCGTAGGCGAGAGCGGTGACAAGTCCGGTCGCGTTTACGCTCGCGACGCTTGGGGAAGACGCGCGCCAGGTGACCGGCCGTGTAAGCGTGATTCCGGTAATGGCATCGTGTACGCTCGCCAGGAGTTGAAGACTTTGTCCCGGCGCGAGACTCGCGGTGGCCGGCGATACTTGGACGGTCACCTCCGGGATAAGCACCGTCAGGTTCGCGGTGACGCTTCGGCCCTCAACGCTCGCGCGCACCGCGGTTGAGCCACTCACCAGCGCGGTTACTACACCCGACGTGGAGATCGTTGCGATCACCGGGTTATCAACGGTCCACGCGATGGGGCGGTCCGTGAGCACAATCCCACCCGCATCGCGGAGCGTTGCCGTGAACGACGCATTCGTCCCAACGGGCATGCGCAAACTCGTGGGGGTAATGGTCATGGACGCCACCGGCGGCAACTGAACCGTGACGGGAATAGACGCCGAGACACCTTCGCTCGTCGCCGTGATGCTCGCGGCCCCCGGCGAGACGCCCGTGACGACACCACCTGTGGAGATTGAGGCCACGCTCGGCACGCAACTGCTCCAGGTGACGAGGCGTCCGGTGAGCGCTCGTCCGAGTGAATCCCGAGGGATCGCAGTGAGCGTCACCGTCTGTCCCGTGATCAGTGTGAGTGCGGGCGTCGGAATGGTGAGCGCCGCGACGGGAATGGGAATCACCCGTACTACGACGCTGGCGGTTCGTCCCTCCGCGCCCGCCGTAACTCGCGTCGTGCCCGGGGCCACGGCGCTCACGGTGCCTCCGGCCGAAACCGTCGCCGTCGCCGCGTTTTCGGTTGACCAGACGAACGTGCGACCGGACAGCACCTTCCCGCTATCGTCCAAGGCCACCGCCGTCGGCGTAAAGCTCGTGCCAACCATCAGCTGCTGCTCGGAGGGAGTGACGGTGAGCTGGGCAATCGGTTTGGGCGTCACCCGAATGGTGGCACTCGCCGTCTGTCCCTCGCAGCTCACCGATACGGTCCCGATGCCCGGTTGCACAGCCGTCACGAGCCCGCCGGCCGAAACAGCGACGACTCCACCGGCCGACGACCAGACAACCGAACGACCGCTAAGTGTTTGCCCGTTGGCCCCAGCGACACGCACCGCGAGTTGCGCGATGGCACCCACGACCATGGCGTCTGGCGCGGACTCGATGCTCAGCGCCGACACAGGCGGCAGTGTCTCCTGTCGCGTGGTCGCCTCCCCGCCACAGGCCGTGCTGAACGCGAGAATGATGAGGGTCGTCCAACGAACAATACGGCATTGATTCATCGTGACTTTCTCCACGGACTACCGTCAGTTCCACTCCAGCGGGTTCGTGCCGTCGTCGAGTCCGAACCATAACGCCGAATCAGACGCGCTCTGGCCTGTATTAGTCGTACCGCCCGGATCGAGAATGCGATAGATCCCCTGAGCAACAACAGTACACGGTTCCGTCTCCGGGCCGATTATCGAAGGCATGACAATCGCGTCGTCGCGCTGACGCCCGTACCGGCTCAACGACCCAGCCGAATTCTCACCCTGCGGTGACGAATAGCCGACGCCGACCACCGATTGGGTGCGGCCGAGCGGCAACTCCTGCGGCACGTCGCCGAACGCGGCGAAAACCCGCTCAAGCTCCCAAATCAGGGTGAGCGCCGTCGGCCGTGGCACGCAGCTGACTAGGAGGAAGCGCGCGCAGCCGAGTACCGTCAGCACAGCATAGAGCTTGCCCCACGGCATGCGGAGTTCCACAAAGTCGAACTGGGCCTGCCGCCCCGGCGGCGTTACAAACCGAACCACGGGCACGGGCTGCGGCCGCACCTGCCGTGGCTACTCCGCGAGTAGCCGCCCGTGTACACCACTGCTCGAACTGCGCGAGCAAGCGCACCCCCGACGGTGCGGGAACGCGGCCAGCCGCTCCTGAATTAACCGCGTGAAGGGGTCGAGCTTCGGCGAGCCTTACACGCGGGAATGCGGCGCGCCCACGACCAGGCTCGGTCCAACTGCCCGATCTCGATCAGGTGAGCGGCGAGGTGGCGACTGATCCTCAACTCACGAGCATTGGCGGCTTTCGGCTGCCCGCACCGCTGGAAGTGCTTGAGCATCACCATGGTGTCCGGACTGGACACCCGCCGCCTCCCCTCCGGACCGAAGGCTACGATCTCACAGGCGAGCGGTTACCGTCAGACGATCAGGAGGCGTCCTGAGTGTGCAATTCCGGTAGGCACTTGTGTGCGATCTGCAAGCAGCACTGAGACTGCTCACTTTGACTGCATTGGGGTGCCGAATACGAAAGGCGCACGCCGATTCCACGGTTGACACCGACGGCACCCACCACGCAGCGTCAGTCATGGACGGTACGCACCCTGATGCACCTCGAATGACGCTGCCGGTCGGCGCAAAGCGTGCGCCGCTGGTGTCGCGGTATCTCTACGGGCCGCTTGAACCGATGGACTTCGGGCGACTGATGGCAATTCAGCTCGATTGCACTTTCGCACGCTCGATACACGTATCATCCAGCGCGCGACGTCGCGCCTACTGGCTCCGACGTCGCCGCAGCGTTGCCCTCGCCATTCTCGCGTCGGCACCCGACGCTCAGCGGTCCGCCCTCCGGTCTGTTCGACGAGAGTCAGAGTTCGGTGTGCTGAGGCAATGGGCGGCCCTCATGCTCGCGGAACGCGATCTGGAGTAAAGGGCGAGGAGACGCATGGACGATGAGTGCTCATGGCGCCATCGGTTCTGAGTGGCCTGGGTTCGTCCCGTTCAGCGGCGCGTCTAGTCATTCGTACGCAACGGTGAGTCATGGGAAAACGCCTAACCGAGCGGCCGTCCTCGGCGCTCGCTCCGAGCGGTACTCATCGCTGGGGAGAGAGCCTGACTAGCGGCGGTCGCAAAGATGGGTCGGTCCGCACGGAATTCGCGCGGCCGCATCCCCCCGGGACCATGAGGCGTGAGCAACGCACCGTGATCGTCCGCTGCTCTTACACTCGCCTCAACATTCGCGAACTACCGCAGAGACGATCTGGTCATCGCTCGCACTAGCGCTGGCGGACGGTCGGAGTCGCTGAAGAGGCTCCGCCGCATCCAGACTTTCATGCGCTGCAAGCGTAGGCCCCATCGGGCGCATCGCGCATTCACCGTTGGACGCGCCCACCCAACGATACGCAGCCCAGGTGGCGTTACGCATTCTGCGCGCTGTTACCCACTGACCTTACTCGACCCGCTAAGTCGGTGGGCGGCGCTCGACTGCTCCGATCCGGTCTTCCATTCCTACTTGGAGCAATTTGCGTGGTCGAGCACGGGTTCGGACGTGCCCTCTCGCGTGCGGGACGGCGCGGCGAGCGTCAGCGAGCCGGGCGAGTCGCTCTCCGTCACGAACACTCCGGCACGGTCGCGGGGCCCTGAGGCGCTGCAACCGGGACGGCGAATGGTGATTCATCAACGCGGCGGTCGCGGCAGGCGTTTGCGAATCCGCCCAGATCCAGGGCGCGTCCATTGCTGCGTGTCGTGTGGCGCACCGTGGACCGCCAGGGTTCGACAGCACGAGGATCCCAGCCGTTGATGCCGGGTCACAAGGGCACCAACGCCGAGTGCGAGGCTCACGTCGTTCCTACTGTACGCGATGCTGCCCGGCGTTAGTCGCCTGTCCGTTTGGCCGTCCACTTCGTTGGGGTGCGCACAAACTCTTCAAATTGACGTGCGCAGGTCGTCAGCGGCCCACGACGACGCAACTCTGACGCCGTCAGGCCGCTGTAGCGCTTCACGTGATTCGCAAGGAGCACCGCGGAATTAAAATGCATGATATCGGCGATGCTTTGAATGGACCGCCCACGCTCTTCGAGATAGTACGCCGCGATCAAGCATCGTGCCCATCCAATAAGCCACTGCGGCGTCGGCAATCGATGCCGATCACAGTATTTGCGAAGCGTACGCTCGTGCATTTGCGCGGCAAGCGCGAGTCGCGGCACCGCCAGCGGCTCGTGCCCCAGGCGCAGGGCGGTCAGCATCAAGGTCGAGAGTTCATCGCCCACGGTGATGCCGGCCTGTCGCCACACCCGCAGCGCCAGACTCCACGATTCGCTCGCGGCGAGCGCCGAGTACACATGCTCAGCAGAATGCAACCGATCACTCTGCAGGACGTGCCGGACATCGGCGGCGGCGAGCGCGGCTAACGCCCGCAGATCTGAGCAGCCGGACACATAGAACGCGATGAACGGTGTCTGCTGAAATAGGGTCCGCAAGCGGCGGTAGTCATCCAATGCTGGATCGTTGGCTCGTGCGGGAATCGTGATGAGCACGGCTATTGAATTCGTTCGACTGATCAACGCCGCACAGTCCGCCACCGATTTGGCATAGTGCACCTTCGTCAGCGTCCCGAGGCTGGCCTGCAGATTGGCGTGCCACTCCACGGGAGCACTCACGACGGCCAGCGCCTCGGGCACCTGCTGCCCTCGTCGACGAGAGATCGCTGCCGACGGCGCGCGTGCGGGTGAATCGCCCGGCGGCGGATAGCTCCGCGCGCTCACGGAGGATTCGGAGAGCGCCTTCATACGAGCGCGCCCCGCTCCCCCTGAGCCTCCGCGTCCAGGACGAAGCACCGTGCCAGATCCGCCTGCACCTGCGAAGTCAAGGCGCGGCGCTTTTGCCCAATCGCCGTTGGCGCCGACTGGTCGATGCCGGAGTTCGCCAGGAGCGCGTCGATCTGAAAGACGCGCTCATGAAAGCCAAGCTGCACCGCATCGGCGCGCAGGCTCGAGGCAAGCCCAATCGCCGCCGACGTCTCCCCAATGGTAAAAAGGAGGCGCGCTCGTGCCAACTGGAGCTCGACCGTGTCGTGCCGCGCGAGCTCACCGGCGATCAGCGCGGGCAAGGACTCGTGATTGCACAGCCTGCCCACGAGCGACGCCATCCGACGTGGCACGTCGCCACGGCTTTCGGACGGCTGCACAAACCAGGTACTGCGCGCGATGAGCGAGGAGCATTCGCCGCATGGGTCGCCACCCTGATACTGAGAGGCCATGGCATCCATCAAGCCGACGACCGCTGGCGCCACCATGCGGGGGGTACGATTCAGCGAGAGGACCGCGCGCCACGCACGAATCGCGGCGCAGGTGTCACCTAATTGCAAGGCCACCTCACCGAGCGCGACGAGGATCTCCGCTTGGTGGACCGGATGGTTGTCGGAGAGATCGTGCGCGCTCCACAAGTGATGGAGCGCGCGGTCATGCCGTTGCCGTTTGCGGTCGAACAGCGCGAGCATCACATGCGCTTGCGCCTGATGTCCGGATGGCACCCGAGTGTCCAACGCCTTGAGCGCAAAGGTCCTCGCCGCCGGATAGTTACCACGCTCGACGGCGAGGACCGCGCGGCCGATCCAAGCCCACGGATAGACATCGGACCAAAACGCGGGGCGTGCGTGCAGCTCCGGCCCTGCCAGGGCTTCGCCGTAGCATGCTTCGGCGTTATCGAGCCGACCGGCCATTCTGGAGACGCGTCCGCGCCGCGCCCAGAGAAACGACCGCAAAGTTGCCGCTTCGAGGTCATCAGAGGGCGAAGATCGCTCGCCTCGAGCAGTCGGGTGGGACGAAATGACGTCGGCCATCGCGCTGAGCAGATCCCAGGCCTCGTCAAAAAGTCCAGCGGCCTCGATCAGTGCCGCCAACTCGATCCAGATTCCGCTGTTTTGATACCGCCCAACCTCGAACCACTGCGGTGGTAGCTCACGCAGGGCAGCGCCGAGCAGTCGTCTCAAGTCGGACGGAAATGGTGGAAGCTCGCGACTTCCGCGAAGGGCGGATTGCGCGAGCATACTCGCGCCCTGCAATAACGTGCGATCAATAGGCATCGAGGTAACCGCGAGGAAAGGGACCATTGACGACGCGCGGCGGGCGGATGCACAGCGCACGCCCCGAATAACTTCTGCGAGTGATTCGACGCTGCCTACCGGTACACCCGAGGCGACTGCGCCAACCTTTTCATATTCGGCCCCACCGGTGGCAGGGGCCGCATACGTAAGATCGGTTCCGTTGGCAAAGTGTGCAACGTGACAGTTCGCTGCAACCGTTTGGCCACCCCTCAGCCACGGAGCAGCCTATGCATTCGACCAGGTCCGCCCTTCCAACGCGACTCGCCAAGCTTTTTATCGTCGGCATCGCGACCGTCAATCTCGCTGGCTGCAGTGACGCGGCCGGCATCGTCGTCGGCCCTGACATTCCTGCGCCGAAGCGCACGTTAATGTGCGTTCGCGAATCCGAGACCGGCGGTGCACCAGAGGTGCAATCTCCCAACGCGCAGGGCGGCTGCCCCGATGGATTCGATCTCAAAGTCTGGTATTGACATCGCGTGCGTCGTGCGGGATTGCCTCGACGGCGCGACTTGAGCACGGCGCGCGTTATCACCTTGGCCGCCAGGACGAGCACCGGTTGCGCGAGGCGGCGAGACGCACGGCGGAGCCGACGGAGTCAGTGTTGGGCGCGTTTCGACACGCTCGACATCTGACTCGTCGAGCAGCGGCAGCGTGCGGGTGAACCTCCGAATGAACCGTAAGGCCCATCATGGAGTCCTCGCGCTGCCGTGCGCGGCGCTCGACGGAGCTTGGCAGCGAATGCGCACCGGGCGAGGAGGGGCCGATAATGTAACGTGAGCGTGTGGATGCCGCGTCAGATTGCTTGACACGCGAGTAAGTGAATCAGTGTTTGAGTTGAGTCTCGCGGTGATCCACGTTGCGCGATGGTCGATGTGGCCTCGTTACCATGCGCACGTCCTCGCCGAGGCCGTCGCACAGGGCGATAGGCCGGCGTGGCGAGTGGGCGCCTCCGCGGTGTTCGCGGCTGTCGGATGCGCCGCGCGCCGAGTCTTCTTCATTTCCGGAGTTTTTATGAAGGCGCCCTTCTCTGCGCGTACACACGTTGCGGGGCCGAACGTGTCCGCCGAGCCACGACAGTATGTCGTGAGCATTCCTACCGGCTTCGTTGCGGCAGCTGGCCGTTTTCGCGCCGACCTCGCCTCGCTGAACGACCCATCGAGTAACGTGACCATTCTCGGATCGCTACACGAGCAGGCGGACAAGCTGGTGCAGCTCGACGAAGAAGGGGTTCGCCGGTTCCGCGTGCAGTTTCCGAGTCTCACCCTTGAACCCAATCTCCACTACCGGGTCTTGCGACACCCCACGCTTGCCGAGTTTGATGAGGTATACGTGGCGAAATCGCAGTCGAGCACCGTGGTCACCGTCAGGGTGCAGGATGCGTCTTCCGGAGCGCCTGTCGTGTACGCCACCGTCTATCTGGCCCTCGGCGGCCGCCGCCCCCGAGGATTTCGCGGGAAGACGAATGATCAGGGAGAGGTGCAGTTCCTGGTACCGACGGGCGGACCTCAAGTCTCAAGTGTGTCCGTCGTGCCGCTACACGGCTACTGGAGTCAGCGTGTCGCCGTAGGTCACTCGACGTCTTCAACGATTCTCATCGCGCTGCGCCCGCTGCCGGCGGAGAACGTCGAGCGTTACGACTGGGGACACCGCCACGCGGGTATGTTTGACGAGGTGGCGCAAGGCGGTCGTACGGTTCGCGTCGGCGTCATCGATACCGGGATTGTGCGTGATCACCCAGACCTGCCTGGAGTCACGGGACGCAACTGCGTGTTTGGCGAGCCAGAGTCAGACTGGTTCCGCGACGAGGACGGCCATGGAACGCACTGCGCCGGGGTCATCGCGGCGAACATCACCGGACGCGGCGTCAAAGGCTACGCACCGAGAGTTGAATTGCGTGCGTATCGCATCTTTAAGTCCGGCGAGTCGTTCTCCACGACCTACGCACTCTCGACCGCGTTGCAGCAGGCAGTGGACGACAAGTGCGACATCATCAGCATGAGCATCGGGTCGCCGATGGCCCAGTCAACCATCAGGAACAAGATCGAATACGCCTACGACAACGGGGTGATGTGTATCGCGGCGACCGGCAATGAGGCGGATCGCGTGAGCTACCCGGCAGCATTTCCGAATGTCTTCGGGGTAAGTGCCTTCGGCCAGAAGGACACCTTTCCGCCGGATTCCTTGCACGCCGACGCCGTCTCTGACCTGGAGGACGCCGCGGGTCAGCAGTTCTGGGCCCGCTTCTCGAACTTCGGCGATCAGCTCGTCGACTTCTGCGCGCCGGGTGTGGCGATCTGTTCGACTGTGCCGGGCGGTGGCTATGCCGCATGGGATGGAACGAGCATGGCCTGTCCCCAAGTGACCGGCATGGCGGCCCTCGCGCTGGCCCACCGCCCCGCGCTGCTTCACGCGGATCGCACGTCCCAGCGAGTGGACCAGCTGGAGGTCATCCTCCGGACGGCCGCTCAGCCGCTCGGATTCGGCGCCGACCGTGAGGGCAGCGGAGTGCTTCACGTCACCCGATTATTGTAGAGGGGATTCGGACTCGGCGTGCAATTTTTGTAACATGTTGCAAATTAACGGGTTAGGTGTACATTGGAGAGGTGGAGTTGGACGTCTGCCCTCGCCGAAACGCCGAACGGCGGTGATCGTCGAGTGTAGACGAGGAGGCGGCACGTCTGCTCACGCGCGGGATTGCCCACCCTTGGGGGTGGCATGAGTCGTGCGCACAGTTGGCGCTGGCGGCCGTTCGCGGCGATATTTGGCGATCCACTTGACATGGTGAGATGAAAAACCAGATCATCGAATACGTGGTCAGCCGGCCCGTCATGCGTGAGAAGGTCCAAGGCTTTGGCAGATCAGGCCAGCCCGCGGCTGAGGGGGTGCGCTCTATCGCGAACATCGTGCAAGACGTCGCCGGCGTGCAGGTATTGAACGAGGTCGACTCCTCGACCGCGCTCGTGAGGATGTCCGAGACGGCGATGCATCGGATGCAAAAGGCACATCCGGAGCTGATTGTGGAGCCGAACATTCAGTACTATCGTCGCTCCATTCATCGCGCGGGGTAAGCGCTCGCATCTCGAATTGAGGGCGTAACTCGGCGGTTTTCAGCGCGTCAGCACGCGACGCAGGGGCCCCTCGCGTCGTGCATTTCGACTGCAGCGCGGGCCACCGTATCTGCGAGTGGCGGCGCCGCAAAGCGCGCCTGCCTGGCGCCCAGCAGTGCTCGGTCGCTATCACTGAGCGCCGGCAGCTGATCAACGCTGTACAGGTCCCCGAGTACGCCACAATCGGATCCGCAGGCACTGCGGCCGCGTGCCGTCGGCCCACCCCAACGCCAGCGTGGTAGCCACCGCCAACGTCTCCGGCTCCGCATCAAGTCGGTCGGGCTGGACCAGGTCTGCGGGCGAGACCACCCTCGGCTGGCACTCCGAGGCAGCCTGGATCAGCGTTCGAGGGTCGGATCAGCAACCGCAACGCAACGCATTCGCACAGCACGCGGATCTGCGTGTGGTCGGCCTGGGCTTTCTCTAATCGGCCCCCGAAGCCCCTGCGATCACAGTTTCATCTGTTGCATTGCTCGGGGGAGCGTAACATAGCGCATCCTATTCGGGAGATTGCAATGCGCTTTGCTCCGCGGACGTGTGCGGCCTTGGCCTTCGCCTGTCTGGCTGGCACCCCCATGAAGCCGCTCGTCGCACAGGCCGACACGCTTACCGATCCGCCGACGATTCGGAGCGTGAATGGCATTCTTCGCGCCGCCTTGACGATCACACCCACGCCGCTGCGCATTGCCGGGGCGGCATTTGTGACCAACCTCTACAACGGTCTCTACGCGCCACCGACACTTCGCGCGAACCGCGGCGACTCTATTGAGCTGGTGCTGACGAACAACACCAACGCCAATCAGGTGACCAACGTGCACTACCACGGTATGGTCGTCACGCCATTGGCGCCCGGCGACGATGTCTTTGTACACATCCCAGTCTCCTCAGCATACGCGTATCAATTTCAGGTCCCCGTCGATCACGCCGAGGGCATGTTTTGGTATCACCTGTCAATGATCGCCTGATTCTCCCCACCCAGTGATCGTGTCAAAGTCCCCACCCGGTGAAGATCACAGCTCCGCG